>CALNCF010000001.1 GCA_937875035.1 uncultured Sphingobacteriaceae bacterium
GAACAATCCAGCATATCTATATACAGGATCCCGGTTATGAAAATAGCCGGGATCTTTTGTTTTATCCGTACCGGCAGGTACTTCGTTTTACCCGGGAAGCGGTATGGTGCGGGCAGGTGCAGGTCCTTAATTTAGAGGTATTATCACACTAAATACCTGCTATGAAGAAAAGATACTACCTGATGCTCTCGTTCCTGGCCATGCTTGGAACGACCGCGAACGCGCAATGGGAACCCTGCCCGAACCAGCACATACCGGCTTTTACACAGCGGGTTGTTCATGAGATGGTTGCCGATGGGAATACCATCCTCGGAGGATGCTGGGGTTATATGGTCAAATCGACCGACAATGGTAACAACTGGGAGGTCGTATCGCACCCTGCGCTGGTGTCGAACCTGTCGCAATACGCGAACCTGGTACGGGTAGGATCGAGGGTATACGCGGGAGCCAGGGGTAACGGCGGGCGTGAGATCTATTATTCCGATGACCTCGGGCTGAGCTGGATCATCGACACGGTAGGGATGCCTGAAATGAATTTCGGCCCCGTCGTCGTAAAGCCCGCGCCTGTAGAGCTCGTCAACCTGAACAACGAATATATTTTTGCGCAGCTTGAGTCGAACTTTGTATTGTATAAGAAAACGGATGAGGTTTCCTGGTCGGTACTGCCTGTTCCCAGCGCTTACAAAACACCGGGTGATGTGTTTGCCATCGGCAGCCGCCTGTTCCTGGTAACCGATAAGCTGATCTATTCGGATGATCTGGGGCAGACCTGGGTTACACCTGCCAACGACATCCCGCAAACCGGAACCGGGTATATCTCTAACGTGTTTGTAGACGGCTGGGGATTTATCTATGCGGCTTATAAGAACTTTACTACCCAGGTGGAAACGATCATCGTGACCAAGGACATGGGTGAACACTGGGATACCCTGAATTTTGGCTTCAACACGCGCGCTGTAAGAAACATTTTCGTGGATCAGACGGAGATATTTGTAGCCCTCACGCCGGGAGGAAGCGATACCACCATGCGCATCATGTACTCGCCGAACGCGGGTAAGACCTGGTCGGATGTGAGCCTGGATATCAACAGGTATTTTTCATTCGGACATCTGGGGATCACTTCTTTCCTAAAGAACAACGGGGTACTATTCGCCGGTACGGATGAGATCGGCGTAATGCGCCAGAACGGAATAACAGGAATCGCCCCGGCTTCTGCCCGAGCGCTGACCGTATACCCGAACCCGGCTGCCCAAAAGATCCGCATCGGCAAGCCGTTCCATGTGGTATCGGATGTACAGATCTGCGACCTGCAGGGGCGTGTGGTCAAACGGCTTGTATTGCAAGCGGCCGAGGAAGAGATCGCCTTAGATGGTCTGCCTGCGGGCATGTACCTGGTGCGGCTGATGAATGAGGAGGGTGTGTACCAGGCAAAGATCCTGAAAGACTAAAATTCTGTAATAAAGAAAAAAGCGGAAAGATCTGCCACGAACGGCGGGTCTTTTTTTTGATCGCTACTCCTGCTTATGAGTAGGAAGAGTGAAGCAGAAGCAGCTGCCCACACCCTGTGTGCTTTCAATAGAAAGGGTACCCTTGTTCTTCTCGACAAACTCTTTGCAGAGCATCAGTCCCAGCCCGGTACCCTGCTCATTGCCGGTACCCTTGGTGCTGAAAGTTTCACTGCCGAACAGACGAGCTTTGTTGGCTTCGCTGATGCCTACCCCGGTATCGGCTATACATACCTTTACATAACCGGTGTGGCTGCTTGCTGTCAGGGTGATCAGGTCGTCTTTACGGCAGAACTTGATGGAATTAGCGATCAGGTTCCGCAATACGAGGTCGATCATATTCTGGTCGGCATAAACGAACGTATTCTCCGGGATGTTGTTTTCCACCCGGATCCCTTTTTCGGAAGCGATACGTCTGAACAGTTCCAGCTTATCGTTGCTGGTGATATGCAGGTCGAACTGCTGCGGGTTGAACACTTCGCCTTTCAGCTGGTTCATCGACCAGTACAGGATATTCTCCAGTAAGCCGGACGTATGTTCGATATTGCGGGCCAGCGTAGGAAGGAAGGACTTGAATTCGGCTTCGGTGAGGCTGCCCTCGTTGGTGAGGGTGATGATCTCTTTCAGGTTCATCAGCGGGCTGCGCATATCATGCGAAACGATCGAAAATAAACGGTCTTTCAATTTGTTCAGGGCGAAGAGCTCTTCACTCTGAAGCTTCAGCTTTTCATTAGCCAGCTTCCGTTCGGTGATGTTGCGGAACAGCAGGATGATACCGCTGTACACGGTATCCTTTTCAAAGAGGGACGTGGTCGCCACTTCATAATATTCCGAAGCGTGGGGCTGGCGTATGGTGACCTCGATCGTGCTGTTTACGCGGCTTTTAACAAGCAGGTGCAGGTCGATATCGCCGGGGAAGAGCGTATCCAGGGGCAGGCCGATGATCTTCTTCCCGTAATGCGGAAGGATTTGGCTCATGGCCGGGTTCGAGTCGATCACCCGGTCCTGGGTATCCAGTACCAGCACACCTTCTCCCATCCGTTCTACGATCAGCTCCCGGGCAACGGGTATGATGTCGAAAAGCTTTAGCCTTAACAGGCCGAAACCGATCGAGCAGCTGGTAATGATAAAGGCATAGGGGGTAAGGTCTATATGACGCAGTGGGCGCAGGTCCATCATGTACAGCAAATGTACCGACCAGGGTATGATGGCTGCGATGATGATGCTGCGATTCTGGCGACGGTATATGGCATCCGCTTTCCTGAATTTAGAGATCAGCAGGTACATGCCCATCCCCAGCGTAACATAGAAATAAGCGGTGTGCACGTAATACCATATTCCCGGGGTAACATCCAGCAGGGGGAATGGCCCCGAATCGTCCACTACCACCGAAGTATAATACAGATGATGCCAGTCGTTGCTCCACATCAGGAGCAGGGTAAGTACGGGTACGCTGAATATAACGGCGAGATTGGTTTTATGAAGCCAGTTATCCCGGCCTATAAATTTAATGATGAAGATGATAAAGATGGCCGGCAGGAAGGAGATCCCGATGTATTCGAAATAAAGCCAGAACATCATGTCTTTCATGTGCAGGCTCGACAGCTCCAGCCCATAGAAGAACGCCCACAGCGCTACCAGCATCATGACGGTGCCGAACCACCTGACTATACCGCCCAGCCGCCGGAAGATGAGCAGGGCCATGATCAGTGTACCGGCGCCTGAGATCAGCAGCGTGAGCGAAAATATATTGAATACGATGGGCATACGGATGCCTGGTTTAATTTATTGGATGTTGCAAATTAACAGAATGAACGTAATGTATTTATAAAAGAATAAAAAGCAGACCCGCAATGCTGCCGGGAGATACGAAATAAGGTACATATACCGTGACAACAGGCAGCATCCTG
>CALNCF010000002.1 GCA_937875035.1 uncultured Sphingobacteriaceae bacterium
AATGATCTCTTCGTTCAACGTCGGCGCTTTACTCGACCTTCCGTTCAGCGAGAATTTTTCATTGCAGCCGGGACTGATCCTGAGCGGTAAGGGTGCGAAGCAGGATAATACCTTTATGGGCGCGCGCTCGGAAGGAAAAATCACCCCGATGTACCTGGAAGTACCGGTGAACCTGCTCTTCCGTGCTGATGTAGGCGGAGTGGGCATTTATGCGACCGCGGGACCTTACCTGGCCTTCGGGGTAGGCGGCAAGAAGTCTTTTAAAACTTCTTCCATACTCGGGGATACGTCGGATGAAGGAAGCATCTCCTATGGATCTGACAAGGATGATGACGACCTGGAGAACACAGACTATGGCTTCAACATCGGTGCGGGTATCGAGCTGGCCCGGAGCTTTGGCCTGGGTCTGAACTACGGGGTGGGTCTGAAGAATGTATTGCCGGGGAATCCTTCTGATAAATTGTATAACCGGGTGATCAGCCTGAACGCGACCTTCCTCTTAGGAGGGCAATAACAGGTACATATTACCTCTACATATATCTATGAAGAAAGGCTGCTCTTACCGGGCAGCCTTTTCATTTTATTCCTTACAGCCTCGGACGGGTATAAAAATTAAGCAGTGGCAGATCTACACAAATGGAAACACTGAAGCGGTTGTAATTGTCGCTGTAGGTATTCGCAGCCTGTGTGACCTTGCGCAGCAGTGGGCCTGCCTGGTAGCCTATATTCAGGGAGATCGGGGTGCTTGGAATACCCATGGAATAAAAGACGCCGGGGGAAATGATGTCGCTGAGCTGCACCGAAGGAATTCTCTTTACACTGTCGTTCTCGCTGTTGAAACGAAAAGCAGTAATGGCTCCGATATCGACCGCGGAAATGAACAGGGTATGCGACCATTTTCCCTTATATTTTTTCTCACTGGAAAACGGGGGGAGGTGCTGCCGGCCATTGCTGAAAGAAATACCTATGGGAGCCGTGAGCCCGTAACTGTTGACCACATGCTCATTCTTCACGCCTTTAATAAATTCGTTTCCGATAAAAAGTCCGCAGTAGGCGTTCAGCGCGATGCTCCTGTTGGAGGTACGTTTGATCCGGGCGGATGCCGGAGGCAGGGCCATCGCTTCGACAATGCCCGCCACTTCGTCGGGGTCTTTCGCTTCCACAACGGAACTCATAAAGACGCTGTATTTCATAAAGCGGCTGGCGTTTCTTCTCACCGTATCCTCCTCTCCCAAGTGCGCGACAACTGCATCATTATAAATGATGACCAGGCGGTTGACAGCTTCGGTATATTTCTTCTTGTTAATATCCGTACTTAACGCGGTCACGTTGCGCGCTATAGAAAAATAAGCCTGTGTGCGTTGGGCTACGTCTTTAAAATTCTGATCCCGCCGCACCAAGGCCATTAGTTCCGGGTTACCGCCGTTTTCCAGCAGGTCGATCAGCGAGTTTATGAGTCCGGCAGCCATTGCAATTTTGAGGGAATCGGTACCTGCCCCTTTGGCTTTATTAAGCTTAGCGTCCAGCTCTCCTATATTGCCGGAGAATGACAGGAGGTATTGCTTCACCGCCGTGTAATGCTCGTATGTTCCTGCAATGTCCATCCCCCGCATCAGCTCGACAAAGTTTTTATTGGCAAAATTCACATTGCCATAATTGTTCTTTGCTTTCTGCATCATCAGACCTAAATAAATACGAAGTAGCATTCTGTCATTTACCAGCAGTTCTACCTGCTGCCTGTTTACCCAATAGACAGCGCCTGTATCGCGCAGCGATTCGTTCAGCAGCTGAACAAGCTGTACGGCTCCGGTGACATCCCGCATATTATCGGACATGTCGCCCGGGTTCAGGTAGCTGATCGGGTAATTGGCAATAACCTCTCCCGGATGCTCTCCTTTCTTCATCGCATCCGCTATATAACAACCCGACTTCAGCATCAGGGCTACTTCAGGATACTTTTGAAAGAGCTTGGGGTTATTATGAATAAGCCGGGGGAGATTCTGATCGAGACTGTTCAGGTCTATGAGGAAAGCACTCCGGAGGCTATTGATATAATTCTCATAATTATATACCTGCTGATCGGTGGTGTTCAGGATGATGAGGGTGTTCGGGAAGAATGTCCTCAACCCCATATTGGAGACGAGCGCTTTCTTGAAATCATCAAAAAATGCAATACTGAGCTCCTGCTTGGTTCTTTTTACGATGAACTTCGCCATGCCATCGGCAATCGTAGTGACATCCAGCCCTCCTATACCACTTAACAAGCCAGCAGCACCTGTAATCATTTTTGGAGTAGTAGCTGCCGCCAGTAGGTTTGCGTTACTTTCTGACACGCTCCCATTTTCTTTTATAGAAATAAATGGATTAGTTGAAAAATTGCGTTCCAACTCACGGTCATTCGTTACACTATCATGTACATATTTCAATAGGAGTAGTATTATCTTGTCCCTTTCCTCTTTATTTTTTAAATTTTCTTCCTCCCTTTCCTCAATATCAAACTCAATTCTTCGCTTTATAATATCCTCTTTCGAAACCCTGTTCCCGTCAAGTCGTACTTGCTCCTCGTAAAAAAATTTTAACTGAATTGCATCGTGGTACATGGTCTGTGCAAATGTAGCTGTGCTGCATAGCAGCAGGCACAGGAGGAGCTTAAATCTGAGCGGCTTGTCCATCGTTTATTGCTTTAATAACCTGTAAAGGATTTATGATCTTATAGGGGTTGTTCCCGGAAGGGTCTCCGTTGCTGCACAGCAGGGCTATCAGCCCTTTGACTGTATATCCCTGCTTGCGCTCGCGCAGGTATTGGATGATGAGAGCCGCGATGCCGGCTACAAAGGGCGCCGCCTGGCTGCTGCCGCTTAAGGCTGCGTAGCCGCTTTCTTTCACTGTAGAGTAGATACCCACACCCGGGGCCAGCAGGTGTAAGCCTGCCGAAGTAATACTTGTGGAAGAAACATTTTTATCAGGACCTGCCGCGCCTACCGAAAGGCATTCGGGATACTTAGCCGGGTAAAACAGCTCGGTATATTTTGTTATCTTATCATTATTCCCACCTGCGCATACTACGAGGATGTTGTGCGTATTCACGGCGCTCTGAATAGTAGAGCGAATATCTCTCCAGTAGGATAAGAATCCTTTACTGATCGAGATCACCTGCACTCCCTGGGATATGGCCCATTTAATGCCGTCTTCCACCAGTGTAATATCATCACTTATTTTAGAAGAGGAAAAAGGTCGGTCTTTAGAAACCTTACAGAAATAAAAGTCGCAATCGTAGGCTATACCTGTTACCCCAAAGCCATTGTTAGACGCTTTAATAATGCCGGCACAGTGGGTACCGTGCGAATCCAGGCTGATGTCTGCTATACCCAGGGTGCTGCCGGTTACATCGTGGCAGTTGCGGGCATTGATGTTGAGATCAGGATGAGGCAAGGCGAGCCCGGTGTCGAGCACGGCTACTTTCACGCCCGCACCGGTAAGTCCCATTTCCCAGAGCTTGTCTACTCCGTAATCTTTCAGCCACCAGTACTGATCGATGCTGAAAAGCTGCCCGGTACCTGTATCCGGTGCTTCCCGCAACCCTTCCGCCCAGTAAAAATATCCATCGCGATCCTGGAACCACTTACCTAATTCGGGGTTGGGCACATCGGTTATTTCTTCGGCCATAAAGGTTGTTCCCTCGGTTATGATACCGGCGATACTATTCGTATCAGGAAATGTAACCGGGATCGTACTGCGTTTATTCAGCTTAGGTACCACTACCATCATCTTTGGCATATCGGTCTTGTTTTAAACAGGGTTATTTATTGAATGGTGATACCGTTTGCTTTCAGCGGTTTTTGAAGGCTCCAGTTCCCGGCTCCGATCTGCTCTTTGAAGCAGGCGGTACGGTACACTGTTTTTTGCAGCAGGCTGCTGCTGTGTGTGCGGAGCCACTCATGCCGCGCATCCACATAATTGATGATCCAGCTTTTTTCCGCTCCTCCCTGCGAGGGTACCGCAGTGGGAAAGCGTTTACGAAGGAATGCGAGGATCCCTCCCGAATGGATATAGCTGTCGTAAATCACCAGCAGGCTGAGGGGTTGCGTAAAGCCGTTGGCTGCGAACCACTGGTACGCGGGCTGGTAATATTTGCTTTCGAAAAGGCTGTCCTGGCAGAGGGCCATGACCGGGTCTTCCTTACCGGCTTTTTTCAAGGTATCGCAGAAGACTTCATCGCCGGCCAGGCTGGGCTTCCTGCCCAACCTGCCGAGGTAGGGCTGCAGCTTACCGGCATAGGTGCCGTTCAGATCGATGTAATGACGCACCAGCGCAGGCAGGTGCCCGAACTCGGTGGTCTGCGAACGGCCATAGGTGATCTGCACCATCATAGCCTTGGTCACCGGGTCTTTATGATCGGCGTATTTGACCAGCGCCGCGTAATTCCCATCGGCCTTACCGGTTTCGAATACATTGACTACCCGCTGGATCTTCGTCTTAATAGCGGGGGTAATGCTAAATGCTTCAAGGATGTTATTATCCGTGTGCTCAGGCAATACGGCCTGCTCTGTTTCGTCGAGCACACTCAGGCCTCCTCCCCAGTAAAAATACTGGTCGCGGTCTTTATACCATTTGCCCAGCGTGGCATCCGCGGGGACCACTTCTTCGGCATCAAAGCTGAAGCCTTTCATCACTACTCCCATAATACCCGCTTTGCTGGAAAGCGCGGGGGGTATGGCATTTCGCTTATTAAGCCGGGCGACGGTTACAATACATTTTTTCATTATCCTACAGCTTCAGTTTCAGATCCGTTATTTACTGTGAAGGTGATCGGGTTTTGTGCCGTACCCGGGGCAGCAGCGGAAGTGCTCGCCGGGTCGTTCTTGGCAGCTCCGCGTAATTTCATCAGCTTGTTCAGCAGGTCGAACCAGAAGGGTGCGCCCAGCGAAATGGCCAGCGCCGTAATGATCCAGCCGATAATGGCGGTACCGCTCATCTTGTTGGCCTTGAAATTCATAAAGCCTTTTTCCCAGCCTAAACCCATCAGCTGGTTCAGGTCATTGATGTCGTTCTTCAGGAGAGAATCCGCGCTCTTCAGCAACGACATATTCATGGCATACATGCTATCGGACAGCCTGCTCATGTTTGCATAAGCCGGGGTATTTTCCTGCTGGCCGGCACGCATCTGTTCCATCTTGCCCTGCAGCTGCTGGTTTTTTTCCATGAAGGTTCCGGCCGATTGCACGACCTGCTCACGGAGCTTGGGATCGCTGGATAATTTACGGGCCATGGAAATGGTATCGAGGTTAAAGCCGATCGCGATCGTCATACCGATCGCAAACAATACCACCTGCGTGTATTTCTTATACCAGCCGGAGGTGCGGTCCATCGTATCGTCGAACCATTTTTCGAGCAGCAGCTTGAAACGGTCGATGTCGCCCTGGGCCTCTGAAAGCAGGGACAATAAGAACATGCGTGTTTCGGTGCTGATCTCCACCTCCCCGTCTGTACCGGTAGTGTGCAGCGTGTTGTTCCCGTCTTTAAACCTCAGGGTTCCCGACAGGACAGATTCTTTGATGCGAAGTATATTATACCCGCGCATATCGGAGTCGATGCCATGCAGCAGGTCGACCATCACCTTGGAAAAATTCTGTGCGTTCAGGTAGGATGGCTTGCTGTGAAAATTATCCTCGCCCAGGTATTTGATGAGAGGATGGCTGTAGAAAGCCGCGGCGAACTTATTATGCCTGAGCTGATCCGAGCGGAAAAGAACCATCCAGTAGCTGCGGATGCGGTCAAAGACGATATGCTTACAGCCCTTATCTTTTTCGAGCATGCGTACGATCCCTTTTTCGAGGATCTTGGAACGGAAGGCCAGGTTGGTGGAGATGATCTCCTGGAGAATGCTTGCCAGCAGGCTGTACAGCAGATACACAAAGATCAAACCGATGGTGACATCCAGGGCTACAGAATTGAACATAGTACGAACAGGTAAGGCCTACTCTTCATTGGATTTTCGGCAGACTCCATATTAGTTTTCAGTATCGCACACAGAAACCTTATCCTGCCACGATAAAGGCGTGGCATGGATAAACAGGGTATGTTCACAGGCAGGGTAGCAGGGTTGATCAGGAGCCTGAATCAGGGTTAAATATTCGTCGGGCACGACCCTTGATCATTGTCAAAATAAAACATAAGTCCCGGCAAATGAAATACGGGAAATCCTGTATATAGGGTACGACTTTACACGTATTTTCTCCCGGATGAAAAGCGATATTCTGGCAGAGCAATTGATCACTTCAGCAATAAGCATTTCAGCGAAAAGCAAAAAACACTATTAAACAACTACAAACAAGATATTATACCTTTTAAGGATTTCTATTTAAACGCTTATTTTTTGATGCTGAAAATGTATATTGGCACTTTGCGCCCTCACCCGTCATGAAAAAATTTATATATACCCTCGCGCTCGCATGCGTGTTCATCAGCCCGGTTCTTGCCCA
>CALNCF010000003.1 GCA_937875035.1 uncultured Sphingobacteriaceae bacterium
GTCCCTGCCGTCCCAAAGAATGCCTGTTACCCTCGAGCCATTGCCGTTGATGTCCTGGTTAATGGTTTTTACAAGCTTGCCGGATACGGTGAAGATCTGCACCTGCACCTGGAGCTCATCGCCGGGGCGGTTGTGCTCAAACTGGAAATCGGTTTTAGTGGTAAAGGGGTTTGGGTAGTTCAGCACGTGCGCCAACCCGAACTCTTTGGATTCGGTGACGGTGAACTCGGTCGTGTTTTCGCTGGAATTGTTGAACACATCCCATGCTTTTACACGCAGCTTGTATTTTCCCGGGCTCATGTTAAGCAGGGGATACCTGATCTCGCCTTCCTGGTAGCTGTCGAGCTTGGCTTCGTAATAACGGTTGAGGTCGATCTTCTCTTCCGACTGGTCCTCCTTGATGAGGGTAGCCGTGAGGTCGTGCCCGATGCCGTTGCCAATGGTATTGATCCCGTTCTCGTCCTTCAGTTTGACAATGAGGGTAGGGTTCTGCCCGGTAATTCCGCCGAAGGCGAATTTTTCATCGTTCAGGAAGATCTGCATCTCCGGACCGGTCTGATCGGTCGGGGTGATATTGCTTGATCCACCCACGATCACACTGTCGTAATTACCGTTCGCATCCAGTAGCCCGGAGTTCGAGTAATAGCTTAAACGGCCATAGCCCGGCTGGTAGGAAATATCTTTAGGCACCACAAAGGTGTAGGTGAACTCGCCGTTGCTTACGCTCGCCTTGCCCTTATAGATGATGTTCTTTTGCAGCTCGTAGCTTACCGCGATGCTGGTACGGTCTTGCCCGAGCGTACGCTGCGTGGTTTTCTTGTCGAATACCACCGGGTAGATCACGCCATTGTAATTGTTCAGCTTGTTGCCGTTGGCATCGCTGATATACCCGCTGATGGTTACCTTGCTCAGCGCTTTCAGCGTATCCATGTTAGGAGAACCGATAGCGATGTTGTTGATCTTCTCTGCAATGATATTCAGCTTAGGCACTCCGAATGGAAGGGATGGATCTCCCAGCAGGGTGAAATTCCGGTTATTCTGGGTAAGACCGATATTGTCGAGATTCTTGCTTCTTCTGAAAATATCACCCAAAGCATTGCTGGTAAATGTGGTGTCGAACAAGGCTTTGATAAATGCTTCGTTCATCTTTTTGTTCTCGAAGGCGCCTACTACACGGGTAGTGGTAAAGAGCGCTACGGAACCTCCGGTGGCATTCAACAGGGTAAGCTCCCCGGCAGACTGGAACGCGGGATCGTCCCAGCGGCTGAATGAGCAGGTAGCTGTCATCAGCAGGGGCATGTTGTTATAGTTCTTCCATGAATTGATGTCGTCGATGGTCAGTATCTTTTCGTGACCGAGCCCGATCTCCCCGCCATGCCCGATGTAATTGATGACCAGGGCACCGGTGCTCATGCGCTGGTTGATGGCGCTGTTTACACCCGGGTAGCGGTTGCCCGCAGGGGTGCTCTCCTGCGGATATGAATCCAGGTAGATCTTGTCGATATTGTATTTGCGGGTACGGCTCAGGATCAGGTTGTAGTTCGATTCGGCATCGCCTAAATGCAGGTTATTGTCTTCATCGTCTGCTACCAGCACATAATTGTTGCGCCAGTCGCCGAAGGTGGCAGGGTCGCTGTAGTGAATGATCTTGTCGACCATTTGACGGGCTTGTGCGGGTGTTTGCACCGGCAGCCTTCCTACGGCTACATCCACGGCAGACGCGCCGTAGCTGGTACCACCCTCTTCCCATCCGCCTTCCTGGTCGTCGAGCAGTCCGAAGTAATCGTCGGATACATAGGATGTGATCGGCGAGAATGAATTCTTCGACTGAAAAGTCGGAAGGAAGGCCGTGTTGTTCTTTACAACATCCTTATTGTCGTATGAGCCGTCCCCGAACATAAGCAGGTAGCGCGGCATCTTCGATTCGTCCATCCCGGCACGGTCGTACAGCATCTTCAGGAAATCGCGGATGGCGCTTGCGTCGCGCGCGCCGCAGGAGAATTCGTTGTAAATTTTATCCGGGGTGATCACCATTACATCCAGTCCGTTGTTCTGGCGGCGGAAGCTGGCAAGCCGTTCGGCTTCCGGCACAAAGTCGGGGTGAGCTACAATAACGAACTGGGGTTGCCCCGTTGCATGGAGATCCTGGTTTGCTACTTTTCCGGCGAAGCCGGGAGTTAAAAAAGAGCTTTGGTCGAAAGCGATAAATTCTTTCAGGGAAGGGGTCGCAACGGTAAAGGCGCGGATGTCCCCCTCATTCCGGGTAAGCTGCTGCGCAGGGTTTACGGGGTCGCTCACATCCCAGATCTCCACATTGCTTTTGCCGGTAATATCGAGGTTGAAATTAGCAACGCTGGCCGCGCCGATGGTGCTGAAATTACGGAAGGGCATCTGAGCTGCCGAGAGCGTCAGGGCACGGGTGGCATTCAGCTCCATGAAATCCAGGAAGCCCACAGCGGTCGAATTGGTTTTGTTGAAGGTAATATTGATGGCTACATCATCGCTTGCCGAAACCCTGGAGGTTACATCGGTGATCTGTACGCCATAAGGCTGGTCGTAATTAAAGGAAACGCCCCCGCAGTTGATGGTCTTAAAATTCTGCCCGTTGAACTTCAGCGTAAAGCTGCTGGAGGTTGGTGATTGTGAACGGCCCAATACTTTGGTCTTCACCTTTACCGGGATGCTTTTATCGAGGTTAGGAAAGCTGAAATTAAAATCATAGCTCAGCACATTGTTGAACTCCTCGCCGAAACGTTCTCTCCCTGATTTGATCGTGGTATTGATACCCGTACTGCGATCAACCTCATGGTACCTGTAATCCTGGAACGTGGTGACATTCATGGTCGCCGAGGATGCATCGCCCGCAGGGCTGCTGCCGATGCGCTTCCCTGCCCCGAGATCTGTGGTGGGGAAGTAGTAGGTTTCATTGCTGTATGGGTGCTTGTCGCGGAAAAAGCCCTGCTCGATCGAGCTGTAGAGCCAGCGGTCCGGGCCTTGCGCATAGAATAAAATATAATCGCCCTGGTCGAAACGGCCGTCATTTTCTCCGGAAACCCGGATCGGATTTTCATACAGGTCGTCGAGCCTTGGTTTACTGTTCAGCTCAGGAAGATAGCCGCCGCCGTTGCCATAAATGCGGATGTTCTTCGGATCGATCGAAGCCGGGTCAATGCCCATATTCTGCAAATCAGCATAGCCCAAGCGGTGAATCCCGTTCTCTGTGATCGTCATCTTATACCACCTGCCCGAGCTCAATACAGAATGAGCGGTATAGGTTCTCAGTGCGGAATTACGAAGCGCAGAAGCCCCTGATCTTTGTGTAAGGCTGTACCGGAAAGATACCAGCTTCTCGATTTTTCCGTTTGATGCATTCTTGCGGAAGGGGAGAAGAGTGATCTGGAGGAAGGGCTGTTTACGGTCGAGCACGACTTCCGACAGGTCGCGGATCGTCGCGTCAATGTATTGCTCGTCCTGGCTGCTGATCACGCCTGCGGGAACATCTTCATAGGTGGCATTACTGATGATGATCGCCGCGTTGGCGCCTGCTTTGATCCGTTCAGAAAAAAGCGGAAGACTGCCGAAGCGTGAATCATAAATAGCTTCGTTAAAAGTATAAATGGTGTGAGAAGTATTTTCCTGGTCGGTGAACGACTCATTACGCCACTGCAGCGTACGCTGATTACCCTGGCCATACCCGGAGAAAGCTCCAAACGAAAGGATAAGGATCAGAAAAGCCTGGAGTAATTTATTTTTATGTAACATAAATGCGCTTAAACAGGTACAACGTCTGGATAAAAAGAAAGTAAAAGTGCTTATTTTTTGCCAAAGACTGGTTTTGAACGATTTTTTACTGAGAAAATTGCTGAAACTGAGCTTGCTTTTCAATAATTTTTTATATTTGGGATTCATACATTCTGTAAAAAGAAGGAACAAGTACATATTACTCATGTTTTATAAAAGAATTTTAGTCGTTGTTGCCGGTCTGTTGGCGTTCATGGACGCTAAGGCACAAGACCCGGAGTTTTCACAGTTTTATGCTGCTCCACTGTACTTAAACCCAGCCTTCGCAGGAACTGCAGGTGGACCCCGGTTCAACCTGAACTATCGTAACCAATGGCCGGGAATAAATAATGCCTATGAGCATTTTGCTTTCTCGTATGACCAGCATATCCCGACATTAGGCGGAGGTATTGGTGTATTGGTAACAAGCGACGACCAGGCAAACGGTGTATTCAAGAATACGCATGTAGGCGCCATGTATTCGTACCTGCTGAAAGTAAACAAGGAGGTAACCATTAAAGCGGGTATCCATACCACCTATGCGAACCATAGCGTGAACGGGAACAACCTGATCTATGCCTATGATAACGGGGGAAACCCGATCTATAGCTCCAATCCTAACGGGAACAGAAGCATCTCTTTCGTGGATTTCGGTGCAGGCGCCCTGATCTTTACGGAAAAGGTTTTCGGGGGTGTATCCGTTGATCACCTGACCGAGCCTAATCATTCCATCGATGGTGGAAATGTGCCTTTGGCGCGAAAATATACCGGTCACGTGGGTATGTTTATCCCGGTGAATAAAAGAAAGAAAAATCCGGCAAGCATTTCTCCGAACGTATTATACCAGCAGCAGGGAGCGTCTCAACAGCTGAACTTAGGTATGTATTATAACCAGGGACCGATCGTGATCGGAGGATGGTACCGTACAACCCTTGTGAACGGAGATGCGCTTATCGCCCTGGTAGGGGTTAAGTATGAAATGCTTAAGGTGGGTTACAGCTATGATATCGTTACTTCCAAGCTGCGTACTTCGGCTTCAGGCGCACACGAGGTGTCGCTTTCTGTGGAGCTGCCAGCTCCTGACCGCCGCGTAAGAGGCAAGTCGTACAAGCGGATCAATTGCCCGTCTTTTTAAGTTTTAATAATAATCAATATATTTACAGCGTTTACAAGCAACATTATTTAACCAAATAGCAATGAGAAAAATTGTCAATATTTCATTCTCCGTGTTGATGGCGGGTGCAGCTATGACCTTAGCTTCCTGTTCTCAGAAATCGGAAACAACGGGATGGAAATATAACGATAAGAACAACGGGGGGTTCCAGGTATATAAAGAAGTGAACCAGGCAACCGGTCCCGGGTTAGTATTGGTAGAGGGTGGTACATTTGTAATGGGTTCTATTGAGCAGGACCTGACCTATGATATGGACAACCTGGAGAGACGTGTAACCGTGTCTTCTTTTTATATGGATGAAACAGAGGTTTCCAATATCGATTACCTGGAATATTTATACTGGGTGCTACGCGTATACGGAGCCGATTACCCGGAAGTTTACCGTAAAGCGCTTCCTGATACCCTGGTCTGGAGAAATCCGCTGGCGTACAACGAACCTTACGTAGACAATTATTTACGTCACCCTTCTTTCCAGCATTACCCGGTGGTAGGTGTGAACTGGATCCAGTCGAATGAATACGCGGCATGGAGAACAGACCGTGTGAATGAGCGTATCCTGATCAACAAGGGTATTCTGAAAGATAACCCTAACCAGGTGAACGAAGATAACTTCAACACACATGCGTACCTGGCCGGCCAGTACGAAGGTCTGGTAAAGAAGAACCTGAAAAACCTCGATCCGAATTCAGACGGAACACGTTCTGTAAAGATCCAGGATGGTATCCTTCTTCCGAATTACCGTCTCCCTACAGAAGCTGAGTGGGAATATGCTGCCAAAGCATTGAAAGGAAACTCAACCTGGGAGAACGTGAATGAAAAAAGAATTTATACCTGGAACGGTATAGGTATGCGTGATAATGCCGGAAAATCTAAAGGTATTATGTATGCCAACTACAAGAGAGGTCGTGGTGATAACATGGGTACCTCAGGATTCCTGAATGATAACTATGACTTTACGGCTCCTGTAAAATCATTCCTTCCGAATGATAATGGCTTATATAACATGGCAGGTAACGTAAGTGAATGGGTGCTGGATGTATATCGTCCTTTATCTCCAGAAGACATGAGCGACCTGAATCCATTCCGTGGTAACGTATTCGATAAGCCTTTGCTGGATGCGGATGGTAACATCGCAGAGAAAGACAGCTTAGGCCGTGTGAAACGTGTAGTAGACAATGACCGTTATGTGAATCCTGATAAACGCAGCGACCTGGATGACGAGAGCATGTATGCTTATGGCGTGACCAGTATGGTGAACAATCGTGCCCGTGTATACAAAGGCGGTTCATGGAATGACCGTGCATACTTCCTGAGCCCTGGTGTAAGAAGATTCAAGGATGAAGAAGCTTCAAGTGCTGATATCGGCTTCCGTTGCGCGATGGTTCGTTTGGGCAGTGCGGATGGAAAGAAAGAGAATGCCCGTCGTGTAAACACACTGAAGAAATAAATTGAAAATATTCAATATTTTAGACCCCGCCTCCGAGCGGGGTTTTTAATTTAATACCAACCTGAATATACGACCATGCAGACAGGCGGATACCGCAGCAGAGGAACCAAGAAAGAATATCAGCCGGGTAAGCCCGTGCTGAGCGTGATCACCGTGGTATACCAGGCAGAAAAGCTGCTGGAGCGCACCATGGAAAGTGTGCTCAACCAGGATTACCCGAACATCGAATATATTATTGTAGACGGTGCTTCGAAAGACGGTACGCTGGATATCATTCACAGGTATGATGACCAGGTAGCAATATGGATCTCGGAAAAAGACCAGGGGATCTATGATGCCATGAACAAAGGGCAGAGCCTGGCAACGGGCGATTACCTGCTGTTCCTGAATGCCGGTGATGAGTTCTTTGATCCGCAGGTATGCACAAAGATCTTTACGGATTTTCCGGAAGCGGATGCGTATTATGGGGAGACGGAGATCATCTCGGAAGAGGGGGCGCTTTTGGGCAGGCGGCGACTGAACATTCCTGAAAAATTATCATGGAAAAGCCTGCAGTACGGGATGGTGGTCTGTCACCAGTCGTTCATTGTACGGAGAACGCTGGCTCTTCCTTACAACACGGAATACCGTATTTCTGCGGACATCGACTGGGTGATCAACAGTTTGAAAAAGGGAGGGACATTTATCAATACGGGAATCTATATTTCCAAATTCCTGGAGGGAGGGATGTCGAACCAGCAGATGAAGCGGGGCTTAACAGAACGCTACCACATCCTGCGTCAGCATTTCGGTTTTATTCCGAACCTGCTGAACCATATATACATCGCCTTCCGGCTGGCAGGGCATTTGTTATCCGGGAAAAAGATCTGAATTATTTTACTTCTTCGAAATCCACAAAATCACCTTCGCGGTCACTGATCCCCCGCTTCTTCTTAGGCTTGGAAGGCGGTGGCATGTAATCCACTTCGATCTGCCCGGCAGGACGTGTCTGCTGGCTGTACTGGCGGTTGTACCGGCCCTGCATGCTTTCTTCGGCCTTGCGTACGACCCTGGCTACCATGAATGGCATCAGCAGCTTCGCCAGGGAACGGAGTACCAGGATAATAAGGATGATTGTTAAAATAAATTTCAACATAGTACGATTGAATAGTGTGGCAAATATAGGTATAACAACGAATATGGAATAGGGTTTATGATAACTTGCCTTATTCTATAAAGTTATTGTTACAGCTTCGACTTCAGGAGCCGAAGCGTTCCTTCATCACCGATTCCAGGGCGAACATCTCGTCGCGCAGCTTGGCCGCTAACAGGAAGTCAAGCTCTTTGGATGCCTTGTCCATGTCCTTCTTCGTGTTTTCAATGCTTCGCTTCAGCTCATCCTTGCTCATATACTGAACTACCGGGTCAGCAGCTATAGACAGTTCTTCGTTCTCTATATAAGGTCTCTGAACACCATCCTGGAAATCCATAATGGAAGTCTGCTCAATAATGGCCGCTTTTGTTTTGGTGACAGTGGTCGGTGTAATGCCGTGGTCCGTGTTATAGCCGATCTGCTTGTTCCTTCTCCGCTCCGTTTCTTCAATGGTCTTCTTCATGGAATCGGTCATCACATCAGCATACATGATTACACGCCCCTCGGAGTTACGGGCAGCCCGGCCGATGGTCTGGATCAGCGCTCTTTCCGAACGGAGGAAGCCCTCCTTATCAGCATCAAGAATGGCAACCAAGGCTACTTCCGGAAGATCCAGCCCTTCGCGGAGCAGGTTGATCCCGATCAGCACATCGAATGTGCCGAGGCGCAGGTCCCGGAGAATCTCTACCCGCTCCATGGTTTTTACCTCGGAGTGAATATAACGGCATTTGATATTGAGCCTGGCCATGTATTTGGTCAGCTCTTCGGCCATCCGCTTGGTCAGCGTGGTGACCAGTACGCGGAAGCCTGCTTTAATGGTCCTGTCGATCTCATCCAGCAGGTCGTCTACCTGGTTGGAAACTGGTCGTACTTCAATAACAGGATCGAGCAGACCCGTCGGGCGGATCACCTGTTCCACCACGACACCCTCTGAACGCTGCAGCTCATAATCGCCGGGTGTGGCGCTTACGTAGATGATCTGGTTCGTCAGCGATTCGAATTCGGCAAAGTTCAGAGGGCGGTTATCGAGGGCAGATGGCAGGCGGAACCCGTAATCGACCAGGGCCACCTTACGTGAACGGTCGCCTCCGTACATCGCCCTGATCTGCGGAATGGTTACATGGCTCTCGTCGATCACCAGCAGGTAATCATCCGGGAAATAATCCAGCAGGCAGAAGGGTCTTTCTCCTGCATTCCTGCCATCGAAGAAGCGGGAATAGTTCTCGATCCCGGAGCAATAGCCCAGCTCGCGGATCATCTCCAGGTCATAGCTCACCCGTTCTTCCAGGCGCTTCGCTTCCAGCATCCGGCCTTCGCTGATGAACTGCTCCTTGCGCAGCATCATCTCATCCTGGATCTGCCGGATGGAGCTTTGCATCCGGTCTTTGGGCGCAACGTAAAGGTTGGCCGGGTAGATCGCTACGGTATCCATCTGCTCGATCCGTTTCCCTGTTCCCGGCTCAATGGATTCGATCTCTTCGATCTCATCGCCGAAAAAGGAGATCCGGTAGGCATAATCGGTATAGGCCAGGTAAATGTCTACCGTATCGCCCTTTACCCGGAAGGTTCCGCGTTTGAACTCTGCCGTAGTACGCGAATACAGGAGCTCTACAAAACGGAACAGCAGGGCGTTGCGGCTCACCTTCTGCCCGGCCTGCAGGCGTACCACGCTTTCTTTAAAGTCGTTCGGGTTCCCCATACCATAGATGCAGGATACGGAGGAAACCACGATCACATCCCTCCGCCCGGATACTAAGGCTGAAGAGGTGCGAAGCCGGAGCTTCTCGATCTCATCATTGATCTGCAGATCCTTTTCGATATAAGTATTGGTGGTCGCGATATATGCTTCCGGCTGGTAATAGTCGTAATAGGATACAAAATAGTTGACCGCGTTATCCGGGAAGAACTGCTTGAACTCTCCGTACAGCTGCGCGGCCAGGGTTTTGTTATGGCTTAAAACGAGTGTTGGTTTTTGCGTTTGCTGAATGACATTCGCTATGGTAAACGTTTTACCGGAGCCCGTTACTCCCAGCAGCGTCTGAAAAGGATCGCCCTGGTTCACGCCTTCTACTAATTGCTTGATGGCTCCCGGCTGATCGCCTGTCGGGCTGTATATGGAAGTAAGGTTGAATTTCATGCAGAATATGTTTTATGTAAGAAACGGACATACAAAGATGTCGTATGCGTTAGGATAAAAATAAAAAAATCAGGCGTCTATATAACGCCTGATCTTCAATAAGGTTGGGAAATAGTTCCGGTTAATAGGATGGAGCTTCTTTCGACCGCCTTACGACAAAGTTCCGGGAGATATTGAACCCGAAACGATATTCTCCGCGGCTCCAGGTCGAACGTGTTTCCGCCAGGAAATTATTTTCGATAATCCCTGCGGAATTGGTCATGTTGATGGAGAAGACGTGCCCGCCGGTTTCCACTTCAATGCCCAGCCCAAGCGGCATGTAATAGCCATTGTTGTTGCCATATTCGCGCAGCTTGCCGCCCACATAATAATAATCGCCTACAAGGCAGAAGCGGCGGGTCAGCTTCACACGGCCCGAGATCCCTACCGCGAACAGGTCGTTGTCGTCGTTCGGATCAGCTACATAATTGCGGTGCAGGTAGCTGGGTAATATTTCGAGCGAAAGCGCCTGGTTGAATTTACGGCCGATAATGACCTGCGTAACATAGGAAAAACGGTTGGCGTACGAACCATAACGCAGATCGGTCGTGGCCGCAGGCTTTTGTTCTATACCCCAATCGCTACCCGTAAAGAGCACCAGTGAGAAAGGCATTTTATTATCGGTGGTCTGCCAGAGCAAGCGGTATTTCAGGTGCCCGTCCAGTGTCGGTCCGCCCGGCCCGGATTTATTCCGCCCGAAGCCTGCGGTAAGCCGGTCAGTGATCCCGTATTCAAGCGCGATGCGGATGTCGGATGAATTATCCATCCCGAAAAAGGTATTCGGACCTCCGCTTTTCCCTGCGAAATCACCGAAGCGGTGTGTCACCCGGAAATCAAGGTTATCCTTGTTGACCGTCTCTATCGAATGCGACATGATCACACGGGTAGTTTTAAAGGCAGCCTTTACCGGTTGGGATACCGGGGCTTCCTGCAATTCATTCAGCAGGTTCCCTTCGTCCTGGGCTTGTGCCAGTGATGTACAGAATAGCCCGCAAAAAAGGAACAGGATCGGTTTCATAAAGTGTTTTTTGTACATATAATTTCTTCAGGTGATATGAATGAATTCAGTGTGCCCGGTCTTTTTCCAGAGAGCGGTACACCGCTACGAAATTAGCGGCCGGATCGATCTTTCGGAATGCTTCTACCCGCAAGGCATTGTTCGCGATGTTTGCACGACGGTAATCATCCTCGTAAAAGATCCTGCTGATTTTTTCGGCTATGTCGATGCTGCTGCCTGGATTGAAAGTGAATGAGCTGTCGCCAATAGTTTCCGGTAGCGAGGTCACATCCGAGCATACTACGGGAACACCGAGATACATGCTTTCCATCAGCGGAAAGCTGCCTGCCTCGTAGAGGGTCGGGATCACCACGGCACGGGCGTGACGGTAATACCAGTACAGGTCTTCTGCACTTACAATGCCCCTGAAATGTACCTGGTCTCCGAGCCCGTACTCTCTGATCCGTTCTGCGATCTCTGCAAAATGCTCAGTCTGGTTATTCCCGGTACACACGAGCTGGATCTTCTTGCCCTGACCGTTCAGCAGGTGCAGCGCTTCGAGCAGCGCCAGGTGATTCTTATGTGGCCATGACGCGGCAGGGTAAAGCAGGTAAGGTTCTTCGCTGCTGTGCACAGCGGGCCGACGCACTTCGCCTGCTCTTATATTTTCGAACCACAGGTTCTGTAGGTCAAGTGGGCAGACAATGATGTCGTCTGCATCTTTTTTATAATAAGTGATGATGTCTTTTTTAACATGCGAAAAGCTGACTATGATCTTCGCGGAATGACGTACCACATAACGGAAGTTCACGTACCGGAACAGGCGGTTCCTGATGCTGAAAAAAGAGGAGAAATGTTTTTCCTGCACATCGTGCATAGTAGAGATACAGGTAAGCGAGGTGACCGGGATATTCTGGTAAGGGCTGTGCAGCAGGTCGATCCCGTGCTTCTTCGCGAGCGCATCCATGCCGGTCCGCACCGGTGGCTTACCCGGGAAGAGGAAGCTCAGCAGGTTCAGCAGGAGCTTGGTCCCGAAAGAGATGAGCGTTTCTTCATGCGCGCCATCGCTCAGCAATACGAAAGAGGGGTTGCGTGCCACGAGCTCGGTGATCTCCTGCTCATCACCGTTATGGTAAATGTAATAGGTATTCTGCGTATCCTTCGAAAGCGTATTCAGCAGCCAGATGGTATATTGATAGATACCGCCCCAGGCTTTCGGCATACGGGGTATATAGATCAGGATATTCATGACAGGTCTAAGTGATAAAAACGGATGGCTCCTTTTTCCTCCTGAAGCACGAAGCCGTTCTTTTCGTACAGCCTGATGGCAGCCAGGTTATCGTTATCCACAGAGAGAAAAAGAGCAGGGATCTGCTGTGCTCTTGCTTCGCCGATCAGCGCCTGCATCATCATCCTTCCATAGCCCTTCCCGGTAGCTGTTTCAGTAACGGCGATGCCCAGCCAGGTCTTACCACCTTCGGGGTCCAGGTGACCGTACGCGACGGCTTTGCCCTCATCCGTAAGAAGCAGCGTACAGGCATGCTGTTCAGTGATGCTCCTCGGACGTTTATCGTAATATCGGAAGCTGCGCAGCGAGCGGCCGGCATGCTCCAGGAAATCGTCCAGCAGCTGAGTATTATTTTCGTTTAGACGGACGATCGATGGATGCATAATAAGCTGTAATGTGTTTGCAGATCGATTTGATGTCGCTTTCTTTCAGACCCGGGTAGCTCGGCAGGTTAATGCCTCTCCATCCCAGGTTCTCGGCTACCGGGGGTTTCTGGTATTTGCCCGAGTACATCGGCATGGTATGCGCCGGGTAGAACAATGGGCGTGTTTCTACGCCGTTGGCCGCGAGGTAATCGCGCAGGGGTTCGCGTTGCGAAGCTTCCGAGGTAAGTATGGAGCACATCCAATAGGAGTGTACGGTATCCTTCATTTCCTTATGGAAGGTAACCTGCTTAGGCAGGTATTTCTGGTACCAGCCGGCTATTTGTTTTTTAGCTTTAAGGAATTTATCAACCTGCTCCAGCTGTGCCAGCCCGATGGCCGCGCATATATTCGTCATGCGGTAATTATAACCGATCACATCGTGCCAGTACTGGCGGTGCTTGGCCAGGCCCTGGCCTTTGAAATGCACGCTCCGGTCGAAAAGGGTCTCATCATTCGTGATCACCATCCCGCCCTCGCCGGTAGTAATGGTCTTATTCCCGTAAAAGCTGAATGTCGCGATGTCGCCGATAGTACCGGCATGCTTACCCTTATAGTAAGAGCCTGTGGCTTCGGCACAGTCTTCGATCAGGAAGATGCCGTTGTCTTTACAGATCTTTACCAATGGGTCCATGTCGCACATCTGCCCGTATAAATGAACAGCCATTACGGCGCGGGTGTTCGGACTGATCTTGCGTTTTACATCCGCAGGGTCGATCTGCCAGCTATCTTTCAGCGAGTCTGCAAATACAGGGGTCGCTCCGCAGTACACAATAGCATTTACCGAAGCGATATAGGTAAGGGTTGGTACGATCACTTCGTCGCCCGGGCCGATGCCCAGGGCAAGCAGCGCGAGGTGAATGGCCACAGTACCGTTGCTCACGGTAGTGGCATGGCTGGCGCCTGTGAACTCCGCGAACTTCTTTTCGAATTCTGTGACAAATTTTCCTTTGGAAGAGATCCAGCTGGAATCAAGGCATTCCATTACATATTTCTTCTCGTTGCCTGAAAGGGATGGTTCGTAAACCGGGTATTTGTACGACATAATGATATCCTTTAAAATGAAAGTGATCCCGTGTTACATGAACTTCCTGGGGCGCTTTCGGTATAAGTGCTAAAAATACTATGATTTATGTTCTTTTCTATGAAGTGACGAATATTTCTTTGGACAGGCGTGCTTGTCACGTCCCGTTTAAAACGCTCCGGGAAAGCGAAAAGGTATTGGTGTGGAAAAGATCTCAGCAGGGATAGCCGAGCGCACGGCGAAGGAAACGGTAGATGCGCTGTAAAAGGTTCTTGCGGAAGAAGTGGCGGTTCTGCGCTGCAATTTCCGGGTATACATGGGTATCAGGGGGATAAGTAAACGATTCTTCGGCTTGCAGGGTCACCCGGTATTTATCGGTCTTGACGGAATGCGTACCGCTGTTATCCTGCCCTGTATTCTGGATCTTCGGCCTGGCGGCAAGGGCATGCACCCCGTTCAGGCGGAAGATATTGTATGCAAAACGGATAGCCCAGGAATCAACGGCTTCCAGGTCTTGCTTAATGAGCATGATGCTGAGGTCCTCGCCGGCCATATTGAATTGCTTCTGCATCGCGCGGTTGCTGATGAACCGGTCTTCCTGGTGCAGGTTCCAGTTGATCTTGTTCCAGCGGTCCTTCCAGGTTCCCCAGCTCCATGAAGACCCCCTGTTGGAGAAGTACACGCTGTAAGGATATTCTTTCAGGAAAGGAATCGGGTAGCCATAGCCTGATACGGAGTACACCTCGGGGTGATCCTCGTAATGATCCAGCATTTCATTCATGAAGTGAAGGAAATCGGGACCAGACTCCAGGTCATCTTCCATCACGATCGCGCGCCCGTATCTTTCAATCACCTCGCTTACCCCGGTAATCACCGATCTGGCCAGACCCATATTCTCTTCCCGTTCCGTAATATGCAGGGAACGGAAGCCCTGTATGTTACGGATCACCTGGCGCACCTCTGCCACCTTAGCCTGTCCTTCTTCATTCCGTGCCGCGTCCGAAAAAACGAACAGGTCGGTCTGCGCGCATTCAGGGTTGCGCAGCAGGCTGCTCAGCGTATCTGCCGTGTGGCCGGGACGGTTATAAACAAAAAGAATAACAGGGGCTAAGGTCTTCATTTGCTTGTGATCAGTTGCCAGTTTGCGCAGGTTATTCCCGGAGGGAATTCACGGTCGATCTTGAATCCCATCCAATACCGGGGCGCTGTAATTTCCGGTTGCTTCTTATTGAGGTAGGCTGCCCACCAGGCGAAAGTGCTGTTTGAAATAATGAGGCGGTCGGCATTCATCATCAGCTGGAAGTCGATGATAAATGAGTTCTGCTCATAGCTCACTGCCGGGTACGCTTTGAACAGGTCGCGCGCGAAGGACATATCATCGCCTGTCACGATCAGGTGGTATTGATCCAGGTCCGGGATCGCTGCCAGGGCTTGTATATAAAAGGATTCAGGCAGGGCTACATTGGGCCCGCCTACTTCCGGTCCGCCATGTGTGAGGTAATCGGTGCGGCGGATATGGATCACGAGTGTTTTCTTTTCGCGGAACAGCGCTCCGTATTTAGAGTCGAAGGCCGCCACATATTTTGCCCGGATCCGGAATAGCTCCTGGATGTCTTTCTTGTATTCCCCGAAATAAGCTTCACTCTGGAAAAAACCTTTGTACAGGGTATGGTCTGCGGGCTCCTCGTTCTTCGCGGGCTTCATTATGCCGAGGATTTTCTGTGCGGTACCGATGGCATAGCTGTAGAAATGGCTGATCCACCCGAAGCCCTTTAATTCAAAATATTTATAGAACTGGATGCGGTGCGGAAGCTTGTCGATATAAAAGGAGGTATGCAGCTTCCGCGCGACCACGTAGATGAACGCGAACTGGAACAGCTGGTTACCTAATCTTCCGTCTAATTTTACTCCGACCATTATTGCGCGACTGCTATAAAGTTACTGTATTCAGATTGTTCGAGCGAAGGGCTGTAGCTCATGTACTGCACCTTGTTCGGGTGCAGCCTGCCTACTTTATACCCTACGCGGGTGAGGAGCTCGAATACCTCTTTCAACGAAATGCCGGAGGCTTTATAAGCGGCGCCATATTCAAACTGGATGGCGCTGATCAGGGCCGGGTTCAGGTGTTCCCCGCAGCCATGCAATACATTCATCGTATCGCCGCCTGCCGCTATTTTCAGCATGCTGATATGATGGATCGGACCTTTGTCCTGTATGTATTTTTCGAGCTGAATGCCGGTAGAGGCTGGATTGATGTGTACAGAAGGGTTAGCCCGGAAATGATCGCCGGCAGGCTGCTGCGGAGATTCGAACAGGTGGATCTCGTAAGGCTGCTGGTGCTG
This sequence comes from uncultured Sphingobacteriaceae bacterium, assembly GCA_937875035.1. GTDB lineage: Bacteria > Bacteroidota > Bacteroidia > Sphingobacteriales > Sphingobacteriaceae > CALNCF01. Next base: position 15,783 of record CALNCF010000003.1, read on the forward strand.
TGCGGCTGTATTTACGGCCATCTCCGTATAGGCGCCATTCCCCGCTCCGATATCGAAGATGATCACCTTGCCGTCATTCTGCCCGAACACATTTTCAAGCATGTATTTTTCGCCGTTATAATTTACATCCGAAACAGCCCTGCGTACCCTTGCCGAGAACTGGCTGAATATCTTCCGCAGCATTGCGCTGTTGAGGATCACTTCGCGAAGCGTGTTCCTTCCCCAATTCTTCAGGTAAGAGAACTGTGAGGTCAGCTCACGTAGCCTGGCATCGGCAACAGAGGCCATCAGCTGTGTCTTGCTGATCCCGATGCGCTGGTAATAGGCATCACCCCATTGCCATTTGGTAATCGCGGTCTCCATTCTGCGGAAGCCGTAGGCTGCCAGGAACCGGTCGATATCAGCAAGCTTTGGATTACCCGAATAGATACGCGCCAGGTTCACTTCAAGGTAGATGTGATCTATCTTATATAAGAGGTCGCCCATGCCTTTCATGGCCAGGAGCTCGGCGCCCTGTAAATCGATGTTCAGGAAATTGTACTGGCCGATCGGGATATGCTTTTCTTCAAAGAGCTGGTCGATGCGCCGTGTTTTCAGCCTGATCGATTTGGTCATGTGGATATCCGGGTGATGCACCTTGGAAGATCCGAGGGTAAATATGGAGGATGCCTGCGAGTCGTTGGCGATCTGGAACTCGATCTCCTGCTGGTCGTCTTCAGATACCAGCGCGTTCAGCGCGCGGTGTGAAGGGTAAGGCTTTAAATTCTCTTTCAGCTTTTCAAAGATCATCGGGTTACCTTCTACCCATAATACATGGTGTATACCCAGCTTGTCGTATTGTGCGGCTTCCTCACCGAGGTGAGCGCCCAGGTGGATCACACCTTTCGGTATAAAGTGATATTTTTCGCAGAGGGTATGAATTTTAATCAGCATGTGTATATGGGATGATGAGCTATTGTTTTTTCAGTGTGCTTAATACGTGGTCGATCCGGCTGTTAATATCCGCAGAGATCCGCAGGAAATAGATCAGCAGGCCGAATACAAAGGTAATCACAGCTGAACGGATGATGATGTCGATAATGAAATTATCCATCTGGGGGATCACCGAAGCGATGCCCAGGGTAATAAGGGTAACCAGTACTATTTTCAGGTTCTGCATATTATAAGGGAACATACGGAACCGGATATAAAGGAAGATGACCCTGGCCAGGTTAAAGATGAAAATGGTAACCGCTGTTGCGATGGCCGCGCCTACAATACCATATAAAGGGATCAGCAGCCAGTTGGTCACAAAGCAGAGGAAGATCAGCATGAGCATGGAGAAAAACTCGAAGCGGTAATAGCGGGAGCTGGTAATAATGATCCCGTTCGCGCCGGTAGCCATATCGAACAGGCTCATTAAAGCGATATAGAAGATCACATACTTACCCGAAGCATATTCGCCGGGAAGGATGTGCATAATGTTGCCGATGTTTCCCCATACGCCGAGGAACAGGAAGCAGCCGACGATCAGCTGTGTCAGGCAGCTCCGGCGGTAAAAGTCAGAAATGTATGCGATGTCCTTGCGTTTCCAGGCCTCGGAGATCAGCGCCGAAGATACCCTGTTCATGGAACGGCCGGGTATGGCGATGAGGGTTCCGAAGATAAAGGCCCGGCCATAGATCCCGGTATCCGACAAGCCCATGATCTTGGTGATCATCGTATTGTCGATCGTGTTCACCAGCAGTGACGCGAAGCCCGTCAGCAGGGAGTACGAGCCGAAGGTGAACATGTATTTCGACAGGCGTTTGGGCAGGGGCTTGCTTGCTTTGCTCACATGAAAGCTCTTCTTATAGACCAGGTACATGATGATCAGCAGGGCAGGAATGCAGATGGCGATCACATACAGGTACAGGAACTGCTCGAAGCGGATCAGGTGCAGGAAGAGCATGCCGATAAACAGCAGGATGATCAGGCGCTGTATGAATTCTTTGATGAGGATCCCGGTGCTGGCGTTGAACAGGCCACGGGTATAGGCATCGATCGTATTGAAATAAATGGTGAAGATGCTTAATGGAATAAGCAGGTACAGGTATTCGACCAGCAGGGGCGATTTCTCGATGAACGCGTCCACGAAAAAGTCCTTCCCCACGAAATACACGACCACGGCCAGCAGACTGCCGATCGTGGAGAGCATGAGCAACAGGTACAGGATACCGTTGTGCCCTTTTTCAGTGTTCCGGAAATACGGAAAGAATTTTACGCTGATGCTGGTCGTGCCCAGGCTGAAGATCTGAGCGCCCAGCACAGAAAGCTGTACAAGCATGATCAAAAGTCCGTTCTGCTCGGTGGTGCATAGCTGTGGTAAAAGGATCCCGGTTGTAACGAATCCCAGTATGGCCCCGGTATAGGAGTAAACCGAACTTTTGATGGTCTGCCTTTGTACTATTCCCACGTATCTTTTACTTGTTAAGCCTGCGGTGTTATTTTTTTATTTTCTCTCCAGCTGAAGAACAGGGCCGCGGCGATGAACAGCACCAGCAATATGGAGGATGCCATCGAAACCCGTTCGCCGATGATATAATTGCGCGGCTCGAACTTAAACTCGATCGTATGCTTTCCTGCAGGAACCTTCATTGCTCTCAGCAGGTAGTTTACACGGAAGTAATCGGTCGGCTGCCCGTCGATATAGGCGTTCCAGCCCTTGTCGTAATAGATCTCGGAGAATACAGCGAATTGCTCGCGGTCGGTGTTCGACTCGTAGGTCATCAGGTCCGGGTGATAGTTGGCCAGCTTAATGGAAGAGGCTGAATCCTTCACCAGGTCCATTTGCCCGATCTGCGCTTCGTAACGTTTGTCTACGATCACCGTCTGCAAAGGGTTGAAATTGGTCAGTGCTAACATTTCCGAATCGGCATTCGCCACGTATTTGATCTCGCTGATGAACCACGCGTTGCCGCATGCTCCCGGGTTCAGCTGGGCCATTGGCTGTTGTGTAGCCTGGTCGGGAACAATAAAGTATTTCGTGTTCAGCATGTTCAGCACGTTCATGTTATTCTTCGCGATCTGGTTCTCGATCAGCTCCTGGTATCTTTTCAGCTTCGCCGCATGATAACCGCCGATAGATTTATGGAAGTACGAAGTGCTGGCATCGGTGAACGGGTTCAGCGTTACGTTGAACACGCGGTAGTAAGGATCTTTATCCTGCAGGATCTGCAGGTCGGCCTGTGTAGGCGTTAGCTCACGGTAGCTGCTTTTCGCTTTCTTAACGAAGTCGTCGTTATTCAGGTAGCGCTTGTCGATCGTCCACATATCCAAAGTAATCAATACAGCCAGTGCGATCATCGCGATATTGGCTGCCATCTTCTTGTTTACATAGGCGAAGATCACCCCGGCGGTTAAGAGGATAAATACCAGTGAACGGAAAGCGTCTGCACGAAGCAGGCTTTCACGGTCGCTCACTAATGCATCCTTCAGCCATGCGGGCACCTGCTCGTCGAGCCTTCCGCTGAAGCTTCCGGCAATGCCTGGCATCGCGATAAAGATCAGCAATAGACCACCAACAATGATCAGGGTGTTGCGGAGAGCCTTTAGCAGGTCTGCTTTCGCGATCTTCTCTTCTATAATTTCCTTAAAGGCGAGGACAGCCAGCAATGGGAACAGCAGGCTGGTTACCGTGAGTATGGACGACACCGCGCGGAACTTGTTGTACAGCGGGAAGTGCTTAAAGAACAGGTCGGAAAGCGGCATAAAATTCTTCCCCCAGGAAAGCATGATCGTAAGGATCACCGTGGCCAGGATCCACCATTTTTCTCTGCCCTTCACCACGAACAGGCCGAGGATGAACAGGAATACGATGATCGCTCCGAAATAAACCGGTCCTTCGGTGAAATACTGGTCACCCCAGTATAACGGCATTTGCTTGATGGCCTGGTTTACGTTCGGGATATTATTCTTCTGAAGTGTGGCATAGGTTTCCGAATTCTTGCTCAGCTCTCCCTGCGAAGGACCGCCATAAAAATTAGGCACCAGCAGGGTGAAGGTTTCGCCTACGCCATAGCTGTATTCAAATGCGTACTCTTCGCTGAGCCCGTTCTGGCTTGCTTTCGGGTCGAGCGTTAATTCAGTCTTCCCGCGGATGGTTTCATGCGCATACTCTTCGGTCAGCAGCAAGGGCGTCAGGTTTACACCTACGCCAATAATGGCTGCGGCTGCAAGCACCAGAGAAGATTTGAAAAATGCGGACAGCGTTTTTTCGCGGATAGCATAAATGAACTGGATAATAATATAGATGGCTACGGCCAAGGCCAGGTAATAGCTCATCTGGTAGTGATTCGACTTGATCTGCAAGGCCAGCGCGAGTGCAGTCAGCGCTCCGCCCTGCCACAGCTTGCTGCGGTATGCGAGTATGATCCCGGCGATGGTAGGAGCAAAGAGCCCGATCACCATGGCCTTGTTCACGTGGCCGGCGGTGATGATAATAAAGTTATAGGAGGAGAACGCGAAGGCGATCGACCCGGCAATGCTCAGCCATGGGTTTACCTTCAGCACTCTTAACAGGATGAAGAAACCGATCATGTACATGAAAACGGTACCCACCGGGTTTGGAACATGGTTCATATAGAAGCCGACCATATAGGCGGCGATATTCGACGGGTAGTTCAGCCAGATCTGGTAGGTCGGCATCCCTCCGAAAAGCTGGTTGGTCCATAAAATGGATTCACCGGTCTTATCCTTATAATTGAAGATTTCTTTGTGTACCCCGTTTAACGATTCAACGTCACCCTGGCGAATGGTCTTTCCTTCCATCAGCGGACTGAAGTAAACGAAACATAATCCTAAGAAGATCAGAATAGCCAGGAAGGTAAACTGATAGCGTTTGAAAAAGCTTTTTTGTTCCATGTTTAGTCGAATGAATAGCGTCAAAAGTAATAATTAATGTTTAATCTTTTACGGAGGTGCCGGGCCTTTGAAAAAAACTGATTTCCTGCGGATTAAGCCCTGTAAAGCCTTGCGGTGTACGAAATATGCGCCTTTCCTGCCGGAGGCATATCCGTCGATCGCTTTTAGTTTTGTATGTTTGAAGTATGAGCCTCCCATCCAACCTGTTGATTTTTACGGAACGTATCACTGCGCGGAAGGAGTACATCTTTACTCACCTGCTCACCGAGCTCTGGGGTATTGATTTTGAGCTCACGGAGGATTTCGGGTATTTCCGGGAATACAGGAGGCCGAAGTTTGCCTATACCCGTAGCCCGGTCGGGGATGAGCTATGCCAGCTGGCGCATGGCCTGCTGGACGAAGAGGACGTACGGCAGCAGGATATCCGGGTATCCGGTTTCGGGCAGACCCGTGCTTTTTTTCTCCGCCAGATTCCTTTTTTCCTTTCGATCTTTTTTCCGCAGCCTTTTACCTGCTCAGCCGTTACGAAGAATACCTTCCGTACCAGGCAGATAAGCATGGCCGTTTTGAAGCGGATCAAAGCTTGGCCTTTCGCGAAGGTTTTTTAAAGCAGCCCGTGGTAGAGATCTGGGCACGTGCCTTTGTAGCCATGCTCTGCGAACGTTGCCCTTCTTTAAAGGCATATTACCCCGCGTTCCGTATCCAGCCCAGCATCGATATCGACCAGGCGTATATGCTGCGTCATAAAGGATGGCTGAGGATCAAATGGTCTTTCCTGAAAAGCCTGATCAGGCTGGATCTCCGGTCATTTAAGGAGAAATGGAAGATACTGCTGAAGCAAAGTCCTGATCCCTTCGACCAGTACGCCGCGTTTAAAAAAGTTCATGAGCAGTACGGGCTGAAACCCATTTACTTTTTTTTACTGGGGAAATACCGGCCGGCTGCAGACGATATCAATATCAACCCCGGGAACAAGCCTTTCCGGCAACTCATCCGCAGCTTGTCGCAGGATGCTTTTGTAGGCATCCATCCTTCGTACAGCTCAGCCTCTGTCGCAGAGCGGATTGTTTCTGAAAAGAAAATCCTGGAGGGAATTACCGGGGAACGCGTGTTCCGCTCGCGCCAGCATTTCCTGCGTATGCAGATCCCTCATACCTACGGAAGTCTTATAAAAGCGGGCATCACCGAAGACTATACCATGGGCTATGCCTCGCACACCGGCTTCCGGGCAGGCAGCTCGTCGCCCTTTTATTTTTTCGACTTAAAAACGAATACGCGAACGAATCTCCGGGTTTATCCGTTCTGTGTAATGGATGCCACCCTGAAAAACTACATGAAGCTTGGGGTTCTGGAGGCTTTGCAGGAATTGCGTCACTTGGTCCGGGAAGTGAAAGCGGTCGGGGGCGCGTTCATCCCTTTATGGCATAATGAGTCGCTGAGCGAATATGGCGACTGGTCGGGATGGAGTGTTTTATACCAGGAAATGTTTGAACTTTGTAAACAGGAAAACCTATGATCACGATACTCAGCAAAACAGAATCGCTCGCCAACCAGTACATTGCCGAGCTGCGCGATGAAACGGTACAGCAGGACCGGGCGCGGTTCCGCAGGAACATGGAACGCCTGGGCGAAATATTCGCATATGAGATCAGCAAGAAGCTGAGCTGGGAACAGAAAGAAATTACCACGCCGCTGGGCGTGGCAAATGTACCCGTGCTGGCGCAGCAGCCTGTGCTGGCTACCATCCTGCGTGCCGGCTTACCCCTGCACCAGGGACTGCTGAATTATTTTGATAAAGCGGATTGCGCCTATATCTCAGCCTATCGCCGTACCAAGAAGAACAACGACTTCGTGATCGAGATGGAGTATGTTTCCACACCTGATATGGATGGGAAGGTGCTGATCATTTCCGACCCGATGCTGGCCACCGGCAGCTCGATGGTGCTTACCTGTAAGGAGCTGTTGTCGCGTGGCGACATTAAGAGCCTGCACATTGTTTCCGTGATCGGCAGTTCCGTAGGAGTAGAGTACGTACAGCGGCACCTTCCCAAAGCGAAGATATGGATCGGCGCCGTTGACGAAGAGCTTACTACAAAGGCTTATATCGTTCCGGGCTTAGGTGATGCCGGCGATTTAGCCTTCGGCGAAAAGATATGACCCTTTAAGCGTCCGCTTCCGCGGGTGTGAACTCGAACCGTGGGTTGGTCCCGCTGATATAGCTGACGGATAATTTCTTCCCTTTATAATCTTCACTGTAACCTATCCTCTTAGGCATGGTCAGGCTGCATTCATTGGTGGTCAGCACCTCGGTGCCATAGGCGCGGATCTCGGTGAAAAGATTTACCTGGCGGAACTGGCCCGGCTCCTCCGGGATCTCAATATGAACCGGGCTGTCGTCGGGCAAATGATCCCGCCCGATGCGGTATAGCTCTCCCAACCAGATCCGTTCCGGCACCATACCTGCTACCGAATAGCTGGCCAACTCCAGCGCCGGGTCGGTAAGCTGCATGCTTACGCTGATCTCCTGCGGAATAAAAACAGCCCCTTCCGGAAGCTGCGGGATCAGGTTCTTCATGATCATCACCTGCGGCTCTTTGTATAAGGCCGTATTCATCGTTTCCGAAACAGCCATATGAATCCTTTCATTTTCCGGTAGTATGTGGGTGCAGGCATCAGCGAGTGTAATGCGTTTAATGTAGGGTGAAAGCCCCAGCGATGTGTACATCCTGTCTACCGCGGCGAGCGCATCCTCGCTGATATCCATCATGATGAACGAAACTTCTTCGGCTGAAAAATAGCAGGTCAGGGGAGTAAGCAGGGTGGCGTATGGCCCGCAACCTGCATAGAGTATGTTGAGCTTTTCTCCTTTGAAACGCTCTTTCAGCTCGAGCAGGGCCTGGTTGATCCCACGCACCAGCTTGGCTGTGCGCTGGATCTCCAGTAAGCAATGCGCAGCCTTAATGGGAGAGATGGCCTGCCCTCCGGGTGTAAAGATATCCTTATCGGTGATGTTTCCTGCGCTTACTCCCGAGCAGGCGCTGTATACATCATGCAGGGTATGCAATGTCTGCCGGATCTCGCCGGGGCTGTCGCTGTTCAGGATGATATCGAAAAGAGGCTTCAGTTGTTTTTGCGCGTCGTTCATTGGGTGAGGTTGATAGGCTAAGGTGAATAAATGTGAAATGATATACGGATTATTTAAGCGAAATCAAAATCGGGTAATTTGCGCGTTCATACAAGCGCCGGAGATAAATTTTTTTATGTTGCTCTGCCGGCGGGCACTGTTTAAAAAAATATATGCAAAATATTATTTTATAATCACGCGGTTTTTGTCTGATACAGGCTGCTGAAACTCTTTTTTCTTAATCCCTTCCAAATATGAAATAGGTATGAATTGAAATTAAATAACGTATAACTGTTTGTTTGTTTTGTATAATTTGCTTTTTATTTTTTTTGATATACTTTTATACTGTTTTGATAAATGGTATCCCGATTTAGCTCTCACTTCCGGACCATTTGATTAGAACTGTCGTGATAAAGTATAACGAGATCGTCTGCCGTCAAAAAGCTGAGCCCTTTTTGCCGTCACCGGCTCCGGCTTATCACGATAAGTAACCAAATAATCTTCGTTTAGGTTAACAACAACGCCCCATTACCTGTACCTGGTGCCCTCAGGTAGCAGGACTACATCATTCGTAATGCATGTTGGCAGATAAGATCTGCCCGTACCGGCATTCGTATGCGATACAATAAGAGTTGTAACCTGATATGTTTTTATGAAAGTACTTGTTCTCACGGGTAGCAGGGTTGCGATGCCGATGATACACGGTCTGCATCAATCCGGCCGGTTAGCAGGCATTGTAGTGTCAGCAAATTCCCCGGAAGACACCCATGAGCTTGCTGCCTGGGCAGGAAGCTGTAATATTCCGTATGTAAGTGTACTGCCCGAAACGCTTGAAGCAAAGCTGGGCGAAGCGTTGGCAGGGCTGGCTCCCGACCTGGTATGGGTCTACACGTTTTCCTGCAAGATCCCCGCTGCGTTGCTCAGCGGGCAACCCTATTTCTATAATGTGCACTTCAGCCTGCTGCCGGCGTACCGGGGGCCTGCTCCTGTTTTCTGGCAGATCAGGAATGGCGAAGCTGTAACAGGTGTAACGGTGCATCGCATGAACGAACGGTATGATGCCGGCACCATAATACGGCAGGTGGAGATTCCGCTTATCCCTGGTGAAACGGCAGGTATCCTGTCGGCACGCCTCGACCAGGTGGCGCAGGAAATCCTGAAAGAATTGCTCACAGATGACAGCTATAAAGAGCAAGGATCATGGAGAGAGCAGGACGAAGAAAAGGCAAGCTATTATTCCCGTCCTGGTACAGCTCAGCTGAGCATCGACTGGAACGGGAGCACAGCACAGGAGATCGAAAACCTGGTGAATGCCTGCAACCCGGTTTACCAGGGCGCGCTTACGAAACTAAGAGGTCAGGCGGTACGGATCGCGGAGGTCGCCTTTGCTGATATGAACGTGCCGGAAGCTTACCCTCCGGGAACGATTGTATACGCGGATCAGCCTTATGGCATATTCGTGATCTGCCGGGATGGAAAAGTGCTTCGGATCAATATTATACACATGCAGGAAGGTACAGTGACCGGCTTCAAGCTTGCCGCAATGGGTGTGACGGCGGGAGAACGGTTCGGAGATCTTTCATGAGAAAACGAGGAAATAACCCGGGACGGCGCTGCTGTGTGCTGCCCGAAAATAAATATCTATTGTTTAACCATTTAAAACCACTAAAACTAACATGGAAGCGTATGTAGGAACAATTATGATGTGGCCCCTGAGCTGGGCTCCGGATGGATGGAGGATGTGTGATGGCTCTGTCTTGCAGGTTCAACAGTACCAGGCTCTTTATTCGCTGATCGGCAATACGTATGGTGGCGTTGCCGGGCAGACTTTCCAGCTGCCGGATATGCGCGGACGCGTGCCGGTTGGCTATGGCTTTAACCAGGCTATTAACGCGGCACCTTATACCCTGGGCAAGACCGGCGGTACAGAATTGGTTGCCCTGACACCTGGCCAGATGCCTGCGCACAATCACAGCGGCGGCACCGGCAGTGGTGCATTTACTGCTACGTTGCCTGCGCTAACAGGAACCGGCAGCCTGGGTGTATCTGCTGCGGCCAACAGTGGCGTAACCAATGTGCCGAGCACAACAAATGTGCCTGCGGTGGTTCCGCCGATCCAGGTTACCCCGACATCGAGCAAGGCTGTGAATGCCTACG
>CALNCF010000004.1 GCA_937875035.1 uncultured Sphingobacteriaceae bacterium
GTGGATTTCGATCCGTTCATCGGCCAGGTAACAGTAGGCATTCCTTCGGTAAAAAACAGGGATCTGCGTGTGTACCCGAACCCTTCCAAAGGAATCGTTACACTGAGCCAGTTCGATGCTCAGGGACAGCGTGCACAACTGTTTGATGTGAAGGGTTCCTTAGTGAGATCATTTACATTTAATACGCAGCAACTTGACCTGGGTGAGCTGGAAAACGGCGTTTATATGCTGAGAATGACAGACAACCAGCAGGTATATACCGCACGCATTGTTATCGCCAGATAATTCATAAAAACAAGTAATACCCGGAAGGCTCCACGCAAGTGGGGCCTTTTTTATGAGAAGAAGGTTTGATGTGACCTGCTGAAATAAAAAATGCGCTCCGGTCGGGGAGCGCATTTCCTTATAGAAAATCCGTTAAGGATTAATAGTAACGTAAACGGATCACGCCGGCCAATGATTTGGCAAGGCGGATCACCTGACGGGTATAGCCATACTCGTTATCATACCATACATACAGCACCACGCCCTTGTTGTCTTTCGCGATCAGGGTAGCAGGACCGTCTACGATCGACGCATGCGTGTTACCGATCACATCGCTTGATACCAGCTCATTTGAAATAGAGAATTCGATCTGCTCTACCAGATCTCCGAAAAGTGAAGCCTGCTTCAGTGTTTCGTTCACTTCTTCCAGGGTAACTTCTTTTTTCAGGCTCAGGTTCAGGATCGCTAACGAAACATCCGGTGTCGGTACCCGTACCGCGTTCCCGGTCAGTTTGCCGGCCAGGTGAGGAAGCGCTTTAGAAACGGCTTTGTCCGCACCTGTTTCGGTAATAACCATGTTCAGGGCTGCGGAACGTCCGCGGCGGTATTTATCATGGTAGTTATCCAGCAGGTTCTGGTCGTTGGTATAGGAGTGAACGGTTTCAATGTGACCTTTCTCAATACCGAAATGATCTTCCACTACTTTCAGCACCGGAACGATGGCATTGGTAGTACATGAAGCCGCTGAGAAAATGGTTTCGCCTTCATCATGTGTTTCGTGGTTCACACCGAACACCATATTAGGCACGCTGCCGCCCGGTGCGGTGAGAAGCACCTTGCTTACACCCTTTGCCTGCATGTGCTGCGAAAGGCCTTCACGGTCTCTTAAAACACCCGTATTGTCAATGATCAGGGCATCCTGGATACCGTATGCGGTATAGTCGAGGGTAGAGGCTTCTTTAGAAGCGATCATCGCGATGGTCTGACCGTTAATGATCAGCGCTTTATTTTCGTAATCTTCTACAATGGTTCCGTTGAAAGGACCGTGTACAGAGTCATATCTTAACAGGTCGGCTCTTTTAGAGATGTCCTTGTCTGAATTGCTGCGGGTCACGATGGCGCGCAGGCGGAGCTGCTCGCCTTTACCGGCCTGCATGATCAGCTCGCGGGCTGCAATACGACCGATACGGCCAAAGCCGTACAGCACAACATCCTTCGGTGTCAAAACCTTCTTTTCAAGGCCGAGGTGAGCTGCCAGCTTCGTCTTTACGAACTCTTCTACAGACGCAAAGCTCGCTTTCTCAGCTACCCATTCTGAAGCCAGGCGGCCAAGGTCGATGCGCGATGGCGCTATTTCCAGCGCGGCGATCTGCTCCGCGAGGATCAGGGTATCTTCAATGGTTATTGGTTTACCTACAATGTTCTGAGCATAGAGGTGGTAATTCAGGATTTCACTTGCACTTACATCTACCAGGGGCTTACGGAAGATGACGAGTTCGATGGATTTATCGAACCATAATTGTCCGACAACATGGATCAATTGGATGGCTTTTTTTTCTTTCGCAATCCAGTCTTTCAGCTCGGATTCGTATTTGTTAAGCATCATGATAAGAGATGGGTTTGGTTTCGCGCAAAAATAGAAAAAGATTGAACATTAATAATTAATTAACATTCAATCTTTTTCAACAAAACAAAGGGTTATTAACCCAGGTATGATTTTAAGATCTTGCTTCTGGAGGTATGGCGCAGGCGCTGTAAGGCTTTATCCTTGATCTGGCGCACACGTTCGCGGGTCAGGTTGAACTTTTCACCGATCTCTTCCAGCGAAAGCGCATGGTTGGTACCCAGTCCGAAGAACAATACGATGATCTCGCGTTCTCTCTCGGTCAGGGTAGCCAGCGATCGTTTGATCTCTTCGCTCAGCGACTCATTGATCAGCATGCTGTCAGTATCCGGTGAATCGGTGTTCTCCAGTACATCCAGCAGGGTGTTTTCCTCGCCCTGAACGAATGGCGCATCCATAGATACGTGTCTTCCGGAGTTACTCAGGGTATCAGAGATCTTGTCGACCGTGGTTTCCAGCATATCCGCCAGCTCTTCCGGGGAAGGCTCACGCTCAAATTCCTGCTCGAGCTTGGAAAAAGCCTTGCTGATCTTGCTCAGAGAACCTACCTGGTTCAAAGGCAGACGTACGATACGGGATTGCTCGGCGATGGCCTGCAGGATCGATTGCCTGATCCACCACACGGCATATGAAATGAATTTAAATCCTTTGGTTTCATCAAAACGTTTGGCCGCCTTGATCAGCCCGAGGTTACCCTCGTTGATCAGGTCGCCAAGGGTGAGGCCCTGGTTCTGATATTGTTTGGCTACAGA
>CALNCF010000005.1 GCA_937875035.1 uncultured Sphingobacteriaceae bacterium
AATGTGAAAAATGATCCCGCTGATATTGATAATAATGGTCTTGTTCATCTTTTTAAATTTTATCGGTGTGTTGGTTTAGTTCTCTGTAATCTGTTCATCCGGCTGGTCAGGAGCCGGCTGGTTCTGTACGGCATTCACCGCGTATACCAGGTCCGACCAGGTTTTCTGCAGCTCGCTTAAAACGGTGCTGCCGTCAGGAGTGAGCTGGTAATACTTCCTGGGTGGTCCGCCGGTCGACTCAATCCAGGTATAGCTCAGCAGGCCATTGTTCTTTAACCGGGTAAGCAAAGGGTAGAGGGTACCTTCCACGACCAGCAGCTTGGCCTTTCTTAATTCTTCTATTATGTCAGACGCATAGATCTCACCATGCGATATGATCGAGAGGATACAATATTCCAGGATCCCCTTTCTCATCTGAACCTGTGTGTTTTCGACTATCATGATACAAAGATATATGTATTGATTAATACTATGCAATACATAGTACTATAATTATTCAACATATAACCTGATTGTTACAAAGGGTTAGGCTGGAATGATATTTGAATTGAAATAGATGAGCTGATTTATAGGCTTTATTCCTATATTGGCATTTCAAATTTGATTTAATAACCGTTAAAACAATTCTATGAAAAGAAAATTACTCTTATTAAGCATCTTGGTTTCTGGTGCACTTGCATCAAATGCACAGTGGAACATACAGGCTGCTGGTTTCTCAGCAGCATCAAGAGGTATCAACAACATCCACGCAGTTGATTCGAACATCGTTTGGGCGGTTGCTTATGATGGTACCAGCGCGAACCTGAAAGTGCGTGAGTTTACACGTACGAACAACGCGGGCGCTACCTGGAATCCTGGTAAAATTACAGGAACGGGTGTGGTTACCACAATGGAGATCGCAAACATCTCTGCGGTTGACTTTGATACCGCATACGCATCGTTATATCCTAACACTGGAACAGCTCAAGGTATCTTTAAAACAACGAACGGTGGTACAACCTGGACTAAATTAGTTACCGGTTATACGACAGCATCTTTCGTGAACGTGGTACACATGTTCAACGCGAAAGACGGTTTTGCACAAGGTGACCCTGTTGGTGGTTATTTCGAGCTGTATACGACCAGCAACTACGGTAACAGCTGGACCCGTGTTCCTCAGGCAAACATCCCTGCTCCTTTATCAGGCGAATATGGTATCGTTGGATACTTCTCTGCTTTAGACAGCACGATCCGTTTCTCTACAAACAAATCACGTATCTACAAAAGCACTGACCTGGGTATGACCTGGACCGTAAGCACCACGCCGGTTCCAGTAACCACCAATGGTGTTTCGATCCCTGCAATGGCTTTCAAAGATGCCATGAATGGTCTGGCTGTCGCTTCAAATGATGATGGCAGCTATATCCTTACTACCAGCGATGGTGGCGACAACTGGGTGATCCTGAATGATTCTACTGCAGGTGATGTGTATAACTGGAACGACATCTCTTATGTACCGGGTACTGCAGGTACTTACTTCATTACCAGCGCACACTTCGATACATCTGATCCGAACGTAGGCGGTAAAGGTTCTTCTTATTCTACCAATGATGGTAACACCTGGACCAATATCGACAAGGAACAGCGTACAGCTGTTGCTTTCGCGAATATCAACAATGGCTGGGCTGGTGCATTCAGCACAAACGCTACAACCGGTGGTCTCTTCAAATGGGGAGCTCCTGCTACAGTAGGTGTGAACTCGGTGAAAAAAGACAACAAAGCGATTTCTGTATTCCCGAACCCTACAAACAACGGTGTGATCAGCCTTCAGATCAAAGCTGACGACGTAAATGCCCGTGTAAGAGTTTACGACTTAATGGGAAGAGTAGTACTGGCATAAAACGTAACTGCTGCTACTGCTACATTAGATCTTTCTGCACAGGCGAAAGGCATGTACATTGTAGAAGTTTCTAACAATGGCGTGATCTCAGCTCAGAAATTAGTGATCGAATAATTTTCCTTCTTATAAAGAACAAGGAAAGGCCTCCCCATACAGGGAGGCCTTTTTTATGGTATAAATTGTATTTTTAACGGATTCAAGAAGGAAGTCTATGGAATATTATGTGATCGGTTTAATGTCGGGTACCTCCCTGGATGGTGTCGACCTGGTGTCAGTGGTGTTTAATCATGAAGGATCTGGCTGGACCTTCCGTATCACAGCCTCAGAATGTGTTCCCTATACCGACGCCTGGAAAGAGCGGTTGTCGCAAGCCGAAAACGGTTCCGCCCTGGCGCTTTCCCTGCTCGATGTGGAGTTGGGTATGTATTTCGGAGAGCTGCTGAAAAGCTTTATCGCCCGGAATAATTTAAACCCTGCGTTTATCGCTTCGCATGGTCATACGATCTTCCATCAACCGGATAAGAAGCTAAGCCTGCAGATCGGAAAAGGACAGGCGATTGCCCAAACCTGCGGAGTACGGACCATTGCCGATTTCAGGGTACAGGATGTGCTGCTTGGCGGACAAGGGGCTCCTCTTGTTCCCGTGGGTGATGTACTGTTGTTCGCAAACTATGATATCTGCCTGAACATCGGGGGCATCGCCAATATTTCGTACGATGAACAAGGGCATCGCAAAGCCTACGATGTATGCCCGGCGAATATGGTGCTGAACCATTATGCTTACCTTGTTGGAAAACCGTATGATGCCGGGGGAGCCTTAGCTTCGGAAGGCGTGGTGAATACAGGCTTGCTGGATACACTGAACGCGTTAAAATATTACCGGGAACCGGCGCCGAAATCACTGGGAAAGGAATGGGTGCTTGCTGAAGTATTTCCCCTGATCGAAAGTTACGCGATCAGCGTAAACGACCGGCTGGCAACGATGACAGAGCATATTGCCGTTCAGCTTGGCAGGGAATGCAGCTCCAAAGGAAATAGTATGCTCGTAACCGGGGGAGGTGCGTACAATACCTACCTGGTTGAAAGGATCAGGCATTATTTTAAAGGGGATGTGATGATCCCCGAAGCCGCGATCGTGGAGTACAAGGAAGCCCTGATCTTTGCATTTCTCGGTGTGCTGAAAGAAAGAAATGAAGTGAACTGCCTGCGGAGTGTAACCGGCGCGAATCGCGATCATGTTTCGGGCGTGGTGTTCGACCCTGCGCGCTGAGCTACTTCTTATCCACGCTGTATTTACCCGGGCCAAGAAAGAGCAGCCCTAAGAACATAATTCCGTCTTCAATGGAATGCGATGAATCCATAAGGCTTTCACCCCTGCCTAAGTGGGTAAGCGTCGCAACGATCATGGTAATGATCAGCATCACGCATACCGGCCGGAAAGCAAAGCCCAGGATGAGGAATGCGCCCCCGAAAAACTCAGCCACCGCGGCCATCAATCCCCAGAAAACAGGAAAGAAATCGATGCCGATATATGACATGCTGGCGCCCAGGGCTTCCCATTTCGGAACACCTCCGGCGATCTTCGGGTAGCCATGCATGATGAACATGATCCCTAAACCGATCCGAACGAGCAGCAACGCTGTGTTTTTGTATTTGGCTAACCCTGATAATATCATGCGAACGAAATTTATTGGATGAAAGTAACGGTTTTTCCGGTGATCTGCAATGTGGCCTCCTGTCCGAAGCGGATCGCGCAGTTGTTCTCAATATGTCCCGCGGGAAAGTCGAAGCACACCGGGTAATCATATTTCGATGCCAGCTCCCAGATAATTTCTTCTGCGTTCCTGCCGAAAGGAATGGTGTGATCTTTCATGTTGCTCATGCCCCCGACGATCAGCGCGCGAAGGTTCTTCAGCTTGCCCGCACGATCGAGGCTGATCATCATCCGGTCGATATGATACAGGTATTCATCCAGGTCTTCAATGAACAGGATGGAGCCATCTGTTCTCAGGTCTGATATGCTCCCCTGTGCCGCGTACAGCAGGGAGAGATTCCCGCCCGCAACAATACCCTTAACAGCGCCTGTGCGATGTGCGCCCTTTACAGGGTACACATACTTCAGCTCTTCTCCGAATAAAGCCTTACGCAGCGATTCGGTCACCGCATGGTCATTCAGGTCTGCCGGAAAAAGACTGGGCATCGACGAATGGATCGACGCGATCCCGAGTGCAGAGTTCAGGTGAGTATGCAGGATGGTGACATCGCTAAATCCGCAGATCCATTTAGGCTGTACACGGAACTTGCCGAAATCAACCCGGTCGATCATGCGCATGGTGCCATAGCCTCCCCGGGCGCAAAGAATGGCCTGTATGGAATCATCATCAATAAACTGCTGAAAATTGGCAGCCCTTAAGGCATCGTCGCCCGCAAACTGGTGCTCTGATGCTCCGATGCTGGCACCCAGTCGCACGTTCAGCCCCCAGCCCTCCAGCATGGTTATGGTGCTCTCCAGCTGTTGCGCGTCGATCTTACGGGCGGTGCTCAGGAGCCCGATGGTGTCACCCTTTTTAAGGTATGGAGGAATCTGCATGGTGAAAATCTGTTATCTTTGCCAAATTATAAATTTATACAGGTTTTGGAGAAGAAGTTTAAAAGATATACGGTTACTGCCGCCCTTCCGTACGCGAATGGCCCGGTACACATTGGTCACCTGGCCGGTTGTTATATCCCCGCCGATATCTATGTGCGCTACCTGCGTGCCAGAGGAAAGGATGTAAAGTTTATCTGCGGATCGGATGAGCACGGGGTTGCTATTACCATCAAGGCGCAGAAAGAAGGGGTTACTCCGCAGGAGGTGGTCGACAAATATCATAAGATGATGGGCGATGCCTTTACTGATTTTGGGATCTCCTTCGACATCTATTCCAGGACTTCCGGCAAGACCCATCACGAAACTGCATCCGAATTTTTCAAGACCGTATACGATAACGGACAATTTACCGAAGAGGTCAGCGAGCAATATTACGACGAAGCCGCGAAGCAATTCCTGGCCGACCGTTACATTATAGGTACCTGTCCGAAATGCGGCAACGAGAATGCCTACGGCGATCAGTGCGAAAAATGCGGAACTTCATTAAGTCCGACAGAGCTGATCAACCCGCGCTCTACCCTTTCCGGCGCATCGCCGGTGCTGCGCACTACCAAGCATTGGTTCCTGCCTTTAGATAAGATGGAGCCTTCCATCCGCGAATATGTAGAATCGCATAAAGAATGGAAGACCAATGTATTCGGGCAATGCATGTCGTGGCTCAACCAGGGTTTGCACCCGCGTGCCATGACCCGCGACCTCGACTGGGGTGTAAAGGTTCCCCTGCCAGGAGCCGATGGTAAGGTATTGTATGTGTGGTTCGATGCGCCCATCGGTTATATTTCCGCGACCAAAGAGCTTACGCCCGACTGGGAAAAATACTGGAAAGAGGAGGATACACGCCTCATCCATTTCATCGGTAAGGATAACATCGTTTTTCATTGCATCATTTTCCCGGCTATCCTGCGTGCGCATGGCGGTTATATCGTAGCCGATAACGTTCCCGCGAATGAGTTCCTGAACCTCGAAGGAGATAAGATCTCCACCTCCCGCAACTGGGCGGTATGGCTGCACGAATATTTAAAAGACTTTGCCGGTAAGCAGGATGTATTGCGCTATGTGCTTTGCGCCAATGCGCCCGAAACAAAGGACAATGACTTTACCTGGAAAGATTTTCAGGCAAGGAATAACAATGAGCTGCTGGCTGTATTCGGTAACTTTATTAACCGGGTGATGGTGCTTTCGCATAAATATTTCGAGAGGAAAGTACCGGCGATCGGAACCCTGACCGATATGGATCGCGAAGTGATCGCCGAGCTGAAAAAATACCCGGCGACGATTGCCGCTTCACTCGAGCAGTTCCGTTTCCGCGAAGCGCTCTCCGAGCTCATGAACCTGGCGAGACTGGGTAATAAATACCTTGCCGATACCGAGCCATGGAAAGTGATCAAAACAGATGAAGCACGTGTAAAGACCATCCTTAATATCGGCTTGCAGATCGCGGCGAACCTCGCGGTGCTCTCGGAGCCCTTCCTGCCTTTCAGTTCCGGCAAATTATACAAGATGCTGAATATGCCGCATCTCAACTGGGATGAGGCGGGCAATGAGCATTTGCTGGCGGTAGGTCATACCATTACCGAAGCGTCTTTATTGTTTGAGAAGATCGAAGATGAAGCCATCGACATCCAGCTGCAACGCCTGGAAGATACCAAGAAGAGCAATCAGTTGCAGCAGGCTGTTGCCGGACCGGTGAAAGAAGCGGTGAGCTTCGACGAGTTCAGTAAGATGGATATCCGGGTAGGTACGATCCTCGCGGCGGAAAAGGTAGCGAAGACCAAGAAACTGTTAAAGCTGACCATCGATACCGGTATCGATCAGCGTACGGTGGTTTCCGGGATCGCCGAGTATTACGAGCCGGAAAAGATCGTCGGGCAGCAGGTCAGCATTTTAGTGAACCTTGCCCCGAGAGAGATCAAAGGAATTATGTCGCATGGCATGATCCTGATGGCAGAGAATACCGACGGAACACTGGCCTTCGTAAGCCCGCTGAGCCCTGTAAATAATGGCGGCAGCGTGAAATAGCGTTATAAACTTTGCCGAAATTATGTAGTTTTGGCCTTTGATATATAGCCTGCGGGCTATGAGGCACCGTAGTTCAATGGATAGAATAGAAGTTTCCTAAACTTTAGATGCAGGTTCGATTCCTGCCGGAGCCACTAACAATGATAAAGAAAACGCCCTCCCGATATATCGGGAGGGCGTTTTTGTTTTTGAAGAATTTGATTTAGTAAAAGGGTGGTAAAATTGGAGTATGTTAAAGGTTCTCTACTGCTTATTTTTGTAATTGTCTATCTGCTCACCCAATTGATTAATTATATCTTCAGGGATTGGACTTTCGGGCCCTCCAGATTTATACCAACCATTTACATCTTTCTTTACTAAGAAATATACATCTAGTCCACTAAATATATTTCTAAATAAATACTCTTCATTGTTGCCTGAGGTTACAGGGCCTGCAACTACTTCTCCATTTGTTAATATCAATTTTGCGTCAAAAAGTTTTTCCATTTCTATCAAAAAGTTTTAAAAAATAGTTCTATGAATACCGCTGCTTCCCGATTACAGGAAATTTCTTGTCTATCTCTTCTTGCGACGTACCACAAACCTTAGATAGACTTATCATTGCTATTCTGTTAAACATATCTAATGTAACAAGACCTTTGATGAGTGGCTCCATTTTAGCCGAATTCAATGATTCAAGCAATTTAACTAACTCTCGTATGTACCACCGCATAGCTATTATTCCATTGAAGAGATTGTTTTCTGCGATTGTAACTATCGGTTTGATAGCAGAAAAGTCCATAATTGGTTCCGACGAATCTATGACCCTGCCTTCATAATCGATAATAGGATGAGTAATCCTATTTCTTATTTCTTCAAGATCTTGGAAGTGCTGCCACTCGATACAGTTTAGAGCAATAGATTTTTCGTCCCCTATCAACGAAGAAAGGTACTTCGGTACTTTCTTAAGTTTGTCTGAAGTACTATTGAATTGAGTGATCTTTTTCTTAATCCCGTTATCATTAACTTCCCGTTGATCATTCAAAAAATCTATTTCCTTTTCCGAAAGACTTTTGACAGTTTCTGGTGCATTCTCAAATTGATTGTTATTTAAATTAGTCGTGATATCTTTGAGAAAATTTACAAGTGCCTCAAAGAGAGTGTATTGAAAGAATATTGCCGATTTGTATAAGGTGCTAGAATAATTATCTTGACCACTATAAGATAGCTTTTTCGATTCTTGATCAATTCTTACCGCAACATTTATCAGATTAAAGTTTAGTTCATATATCTGATGAAGGGCTATATCTATGGTACTCTTAAAGTCTCTCATAACGAGTTATACATATTTGAAACAATAAAATAGAAAACGAATATGTCAATAAATATAAATTTAGTAAAGAGTTGGTAAAATGGAGCGTTACGTGATGTTTTTTAACTCTTCTACAGATCTTCCAGAAAACCTTAATGTGCTTTCCTGTATTACGGAAAGTCATTCAGAATTATACGATATCAGTAATTAGCACTCCGCTGGAGCCATAGCCTGCAAAGCCCTTCCGTTCCAAAAGAGTTTCGCACGTATATGTACAGATGTCCCAGTCTTTTCTCGGAATAAGCCTTGCATTCCCCTTACTCTTTGCTAAATTGTCCCTGCTAACAGAAGCAAAAGCCCCTCTACATGATCAGCATCGGAATTATTGAAGACAACAAGGAGTTGCTGTCGAATTACTGTGAATATTTTGATTTGCAGAAGGATTTCAGCGTGGTTTTCCGTTTCCCGGATGTCGAAACCTTCCTCGTTCAGTACAAGCACGAAACGCCGGCCGATATTGTGCTGCTTGATATTAACCTGCCTGGCATGACGGGAGTTGAAAGCATTCACCTCATCCGTAAGATGATCCCTGCGGCGAAGATCATTATGCTGACGGCCTATCTCGAGGAGGAGCAGATCACTGGCTCGCTTACGGAAGGCGCCAGCGGCTACCTTGTAAAGACCAATACCTTGAGCTTTATTGGTGAAAGCATCCGTGATACCATGAAAGGAGGGAACGCGGTTTCGCCGGAAGTGACCTCGAAGATCGTGGCCTATTTTAACAATAAATCCGTTTCGGTGATCCGCAGCCTGCTTTCCCCAAGAGAGTTCGAGATCGCGCTGCTGGTAACAGAGGGTTTGTCGTATAAGGAAGTGGCGCAGCGCCTGAATATCTCTGCCCAGACGGTGAACCAGCACCTGAAAAAGATCTATACCAAAACAAATGTGAATTCGAAGACCGAGCTGGCCTCCAGGATTCTGAAGAAATAAGCTATGCCTTGTCTTTCAGGTTTTCATGATAGGCGGTAATGGCCAGCATCCCGTCGATCATAATATCGTAATTCTTCTTGCCGAGCAGCTTTTTATACTCATCGGACAGCGACTTTACGCAAGACCGGGTATCTATAATGAACTTCTTCCCCTTCTTGGTCAGGAAGAGCACAGAGCATCTGCGGTCTGTTTCATGACTGCGGATGTCGATATAACCCTGCGCATGCAGGAGCTTCACCACCTGGCTCATGGCCTGCTTGGTGATGCCTGCCATACGTGCCAGCTCGGTATTGGTCGTGCCACCGGGTGCAATATTCATTACAAAAGGCATGTACGACATCTTGAAGCCAGGGTATCCCAGCCGGTTCAGGTTGCTTTCCGCCCACTGATCGAACTGCTTCTTCATTTTGCTCAGGGCCTTGCCGAAGTGCCGGCCGCTGTGCTGGTGCGACAGTAATAACTCTTCTTCCAGGTTCATAGCTTGTTTTCAAAAGGAAATCAAAAATAGTAAAAATAAATGGTAAGTCTACTTGACTATATGGTCAGGTAACTTTACTTTTGGCGAAAAATAACTTCATGGAAACCGAAACAAATAAACCAAGGAAGCCTGGCAAAGCGATCTTTATTATTATACCGGTGGCGTTGGTGGCGCTGATCTGGATAGGGCTCCGCGTTGTTCACGGCTTTAAATACGAGAGTACCGACAACGCGGCCGTAGAATCATTCACTTTCCCGGTGATCGCACGTGTGGCGGGCTTTGTAGACAGTGTATATGTGAACGATTATGCGCTGGTCGGTAAAGACAGCAAGGTCCTCACCATTGATAACAGGGAATATAAGATCGCGCAGGAGCAGGCCGGGGCTGATTACCAGCAAGCCCTTGCCGACCTGGAGAGTGCCAGGGCATCCCTCGAAAATGCGAAATGGAGCCTTCGCTTAAGCCAGACGAATGCAGAAACACAGCAGCTGCGTCTGGATAAAGCGCAGTCGGATTACCGCCGCGATCAGAACCTGTATAAGGACGGATCAATCACTTCCCGGCAGTTTGAAGATTCGAAGAACAACCTCGAAACCGTTCGGAAGCAATACCAGTCGGCAACGGAGCAGGCCAGCCTTTCCAATGCGCAATTAAGGTCGGGACAGGCTCAGATCCGGAAAGCGGAAGCCCTGGCAAGCACCCGTAAGGCTATGCTGGAATCCGCCGATCTCAGGCTGACCTATACCACGCTCATCGCCCGTTCAGGCGGACGGGTGGGCAAGATCAATATCGAGCCCGGCCAGTTCGTACAGGCTGGTCAGACGCTCTTCAGCATTGTGAACAACGAGCAATTCTGGGTGATCGCCAACTTCAAGGAAACACAGATCGCTCATCTTAAACAGGGGCAGGAGGTGGATATCTATGCTGACAGCTACCCTGATGAGAAGATCAGGGGAAGGGTCGTTTCCATGAGTGAAGCAACCGGCTCCCGCTTTGCCCTGCTTCCACCGGATAACGCGACCGGTAACTTTGTAAAGGTTACCCAGCGGATCCCGGTGCGGATCGAGATCGATGATCTCGCTAAGTATAAAGATATACTGAAAGCAGGGATGAGTGTAAAGGTTGATGTGAATGTGGCTAACTAAGACCCGGCTATGAGCTCAATCAGAAAAGCGGTGATCGTTATCACCGTCATCACCGCCGCCATTATGGAGCTGATCGACACCTCGATCGTGAACGTGGCCCTGGCGCAGATCAGCGGTAACCTGGGCGCTACCATCGAGGATGCCTCCTGGGTGATCACCGCCTATGCCATTGCGAACGTGATCATCATCCCCATGACCGGGTTCCTGGCCAGGTTCTTCGGGAGGAAGAATTATTATTTTACGTCCATCATCATCTTTACCATCGCCTCCTATATGTGCGGGCAATCGGGTAGCCTGGCTATGCTGGTTACCTGGCGCTTTATCCAGGGGATCGGCGGTGGGGCCCTGCTCTCTACCTCGCAGTCCATCCTGTACGATACCTTCGATCCGCCTCAACGCCCCATGGCTTCTGCGCTGTTCGGTATGGGGATCGTGCTGGGTCCGACCATTGGTCCCACACTCGGCGGACTGATCGTAGATAATTATGCCTGGCCATTGATCTTCGACATCAATATTCCCATTGGGATAGCGGCGGCATTCCTGACCTGGACCTTTATCGAACAGAAGCCGGAAGAGCGTAACATTGACAAGCGGTCATTCCAGATCGACTATATAGGTATCGCGTCGCTTGCTGTAGGGGTCGGAGCTTTGCAATACGTGCTGGAACGCGGCGAAACCGACGACTGGTTCCAGTCATCTTCCATCATCTGGCTCAGCATAACCGCCGTGGTAGCCTTAGGGCTGTTCACTTATTGGGAGCTTACTACAGAAAATCCCGTGGTGAACCTGAAGATCTTAAAGAACCGTAACCTGGCCGTCAGCAATATCCTGACTTTTACCTGCGGCTTCGGACTTTTCGCCTCCGTCTTTATTTTCCCCGTGCTCGTACAGCGTGTATTAGGTTATACGCCTACGGAAGCGGGCTTCGGATTGGTACCGGGTGCGATAGTCGCCATACTGGTGATGCCCGTGATCGGTAAGTCCATGCAATCGGGTGTGCCGCCCCTGCTCTTCGTGGTAATGGGATTTATCTTTTTTATTCTCCATGGATATACCGCTTCGCAGGCAAACCCGGAAGCGGGCAGCGCTTTCTTTTTCTGGCCGCAGATCTTTCGCGGCCTGGGCACGGCGATGCTCACGGTACCCCTTATTAACCAGGCGGTATCCGGGCTGAAGCCGCACGAGCTACCCTATGGCATCGCGCTTACCAATATGATCCGTCAGCTCGGTGGCGCTTTCGGCATCGCCGTGATGAATACCTTTATTAACCGGAGAATGGCTATACATCGCAGCGACCTGGTTTCGAATCTCCGTATGGATGATCCCGAAACTGTGCAGCGCTTGCAGGCAACCAGCCAGGCCCTGATGGCGAAGGGTACCGATTACCTGACGGCGCAGAACGCTTCCCTGAAAATACTCGACCTGACAGTGCAGAAGCAAAGCATGCTGCTCTCTTACCTTGACGGGTTCCTGCTCATCAGCATTTTCTTTTTGGCGGTATCGCCCTTCTTATTATTTACAAGCACTAAAAAAATAGATACACAGACCCTCCGGAAAGTTTCGGAAGAGTCGCATTAATAGGTTATGAAAAAACTCATGTACAGTTTAATGGTGATGCTGCTGTTTGCTACCGGACTACGTGCGCAGGCTGTGGTACAGGACGATCTGAAAGCACTCATCAACGCTTCCCTGTCGTACTTCCCTAAGCTTAAGGAGCTGAATGAACAGGCTGAAGCCGGGCGATGGAAAGTAGAGCTCGGGCAGAGTAATTACCTGCCATCCGTTAGCGGAAATGTGAGCTATAATTACATCGATCCCGTAGCGAAAACCATGCTGCCCATTCCCGGTATGAACAAAGAGATCCAGTTCCAGCCCAACCAGAATATCAATGCCAATATTTCGGTCAACCAGGTATTATGGGATTTCGGAAGGGTGAAAAACCAGGTAGACAAGGCAAAGGATGAATTGCAGATCAGCAAGACCAATATAGAATGGAACAAAGCCTTGCTGGCGCAACAGGTGGGCAGCATCTATTTTAATATTATCTACCTGCAGCAAGCCATTGCTGTGCAGGATTCCCTGTTGAATTTCCTGAAACAGAATGAACGCGTGATCGAAAGCAAGATGAAGAACGGAGACGCGCTGGAGCTGGACCTGCTGACGGTAAAGAGCTCCACCGACCAGGCCATGAACCGCAGGGTCGACCTGGAAAACCTGCTTGGCAAGCAATATAATTTATTGAGCTATACCACCGGGCAGGATGCCGCTTCCGTTTCGGCCGGAGCTCCCCTGGTATTCGTATGGTCCGTACCCGCGAAAGACTCCCTCATGAATACCGCGTTTAGCCAGAACGAAGAGATCCGCATGGGAAAATGGAAGCTCGAACAGGCTTCGCACGAGCTCTCCCTGAATAAAAGCAATGCGTACCCATCGCTTAACTTCACCGGGCTCGCGGGCTATAAGAACGGGTACCAGCCTAACCTCGACGATGTGCGTTTCAATTACCTCCTGGGAGTGGGGCTGGTTATACCGATCTACAGCGGATCAAAGTATTCCACACAGATCCGCATCGCGAGAAGCATCAGCGAGCAGGCGCGCTTCGCGTTGGAGAACAATATGAACACGGTGAAGCGTGATGTAGAATCATCCTACCTCGACATTAAATCGAATGAAGAGCGGCTCAGGAATGTACAGGGACAAGTGGTGCAGGCCGAGCGGGCCTGCCGCCTGGCACAATCGCGTTACCAGAACGGAACGGTGATCTATGTAGAGCTGCTGAACGCGCAAAACGCACTCTTACAGGCCCGTCTGTCGAAACTCCAATACCAGTACCAGCTTTGCCTCGCGCAGCTCGATCTGGCCCGTTTAACAGGAATCCATTATTGGTAAAAAGAGTGCCCATCGAATCCGGTTTTTTTTATCTTTGCGCCGAGGCCCCGTAGTTTAATGGATAGAATGGGAGATTCCGGTTCTCTTGGTCGCGGTTCGATTCCGTGCGGGGCTACGACAACAAACAAATAATCTGCTGTAAGTGAATAACTTATGGCAGTTTTTGTTTATAACCCCTTTGGGCAGAGAGAAATCAGCAGGTCATTACGATACCAGCGTCACAATTAAACCCGTGTACCAGCGTTTTTCGGAAAAACACCCAGACTTATGACACCCACCATCTCGGTTCCCGGCAAAAAGGCAGAGCGTATCTTCGGTATCAATGCCCTGCTTATCACCTTGTTTTTATTCTTTATTGATGAAGGCTATTACAGCTTTAGCTGGATGAAAGACCCGGGTGCCTGGATTGTCTTCCTGGTATATGCCCTTGTGATCTATGCGGCACAGCTGCTCATTTATAAGCTGATCCTTCGCAGGTATCATAGCCCTTTTAAAATTGTATGGAGTATCCTGGCGGGAACCACGCTTGGACTTTTGGCCCTGGTATGCCTGATCTTTTCATAACGAGCATATCAAAACAGGAACGGCCCCGGGATGAACCGGGAGCCGTTCTTATTTATAGTGCTTCATGACCTCTTTCACGATCTCACCGATCTTTTCAACAGGCAAATCTTTTTCCGGGTCGAGCAGCAGTATCTTCATCCTTGCCCGGTTCTCCTGCAGAAGATCGGGATGAGAAATACATTTCCCCTCAACGATGCCGATGTAGGGCTGGCGATACTTTTTATGAATCCAGATGTAAAAGCACATCTTACTACGGTAATAATAAAAAGGCATTCCGTATTTCCACATTTCGGCCAGGCCGAGATCAGGTGCAAGAAGATAGCTCCTCAATGCCTGGATACAGCTTCGGGTTGGTTCTGCCTGCTGCAGGAAAAAAGCATCGATTGGTCGCATCGGATCAGGATTGAACAGCAATAAAAATATCGACTTCCGCATGCTTCATATCCCGGGCCTTCTCACCGTATACTTCAAAGTCGGTAGTGAATGTACGGTCGATATCCGTGTTCCAGATCTTCTGCCATTCCTTATATACAATGCCCTGCTCCATATCTCCTTTAGCGGTAAATTTCGTGTAATTACCGGCATGAATGGTCTTCCCGACAAAGCCTTCCGGAACCAGGTCTAATGAATCTACCCGGCAGCCGATAACAGTTGTATATGGCCGTGTATGGTCCTTCTCATAATCTGTGTAAAGACAATAAATACAGTCATCGGCCTTTCCCGGGATCTGTGCCATGAGGCCTTCCGTAAAGAACCTGTTCCATAATTGCGGGATGTCTTGTGTCGCCTGCCCGTTCTCGTTCGTTGTACGTATGGCAATGCCGATGATGTGGAATGATGATAATGTTTGAATGTTCATAGTGTTTACTTTTTATAGATGATGCCGCAAAAGTAACACAGGTACTGACAACCCTATGTCAGGGGTACGTAACCGGAATTTTTTCTGCAAATCCCTTACCCTGCCAGGCGTACCGGCCGGGTTCCTTCTTTATAGTCTTCGGGCTTGATCCCTATGGGTATGCTTTTATAGACGATCGTTATGCCTGTTTTTGTCGATCTGTTCTAAAACGCCTCTTCGCTTTTTTCGGAAGAGGCGTTTCTATATAGTGTAATGCTGTCGCAGGACTTTTCTGTATTGCTTTATACAGAAGATCATTTCAGCACCTCCGCTAAAAAGATCAGCATGGCTTCCCAGGAACGTTTCGCGGCCTTTTCGTTATAAGCGGCGCCTTTGGAATTGTCGTTGCCGGCGGCTGGCTCAGTAAAGGCATGGACGGCATTGGCGTAATAGTTCAATTGCCAGTCGGCATTCGCTTTCCGCATTTCATCCTGGAAGGATTTCATCTCTTCTTCTGATACATAGGGGTCGTCGGCTCCGTGTAAAACCAGGACTTTCGGCACGATGGTCTGGATCTTACGATTCTTGTCGCGACCGAGTCCGCCATGAAAAGAAACCACTCCTTTTACCGGGAGGTTGACGCGGGCAGCTTCCAGGGCGCCAGTGCCTCCAAAGCAATACCCGATCACGACGATCTGTCCGGAATCAGCGCCGGCCTTTACCAGCTCGTTCAGCGCTACCCTGATGCGCTGTTGGTATTGGGCGACATTCTTTTTATAGGAACCCGAAATTTCGCCTGCGGCTTTGGCATCCTTTGGGTAATTCCCCTTGCCATAGATGTCGGCAATGAACGCATAATAACCTAATGTGGCCAGCTGTTCGGCGGTTTTCCTGGAATGATCGTCGATGCCCTTCCAGGCGGGCAGGATCAGTATGCCGGCTTTCTTTGGGTTGCCGGACGCGGGCTTCGCAAGCAGACCGCTTAGCTTCTGTTTTCCGTCGGCATAGGCAACAGTCTTTAGCTGCGCCATACTGTATTGCGTACCGCTTAAAAGCAGGCACACAACAAGGGCAAATTGTAGAGGGGCTTTCATATAGATATGGTTGTGTTGTTAATTCCATATAAAACTAATCAATAATGAGAGATCCTCGAATAATATTCCCTGAAACAGGTTTGATTCATACGGTCCGGGCGAAGAAGGGCGAAAGCCCTTGCCTTGTTTTCCTGATTTTTTTACCTTCACTTCTTTCCGCGGAAAAATATCCTTGCAAAGCAGATCCCATGAAATTACCTGAAACCGAACGCCTGCTCCTTCGTGAGCTGAACCCCGGCGATACCACCTTCATTATTGAGCTTCTGAATTCAGAGGGATGGATCCGTTTTATCGGTAACCGGAATATGCATACGGGTGAGGACGCGCTCAAATATATTCTCAATATTACCGCTAACTATAAAAAGTATGGCTTCGGGTTCTACGTGGTAGAACGAAAAGAAGATGCCGTTCCTATGGGGATTTGCGGTCTGGTAAAGCGCGAAGGGCTGGACGACATCGACATCGGCTTTGCTTTTTTACCTGGGCATACCGGCCAGGGTTATGGCTATGAATCGGCAGCGGCGATGTTACATCACGCCCGGTCTGTGCTCCGGATCCCGCGTATCGTGGCGATCACCAGCAAGGATAATTACCCGTCTCAAAAGCTACTCGAAAAGATCGGGCTCGGCTTCGAAGGAACGATTCGCATTCCCGGTGATAAGGAAGAGCTGAACCTCTATGCCATTGATCTCAGCATCG
>CALNCF010000006.1 GCA_937875035.1 uncultured Sphingobacteriaceae bacterium
ATCGGGCTCACCTCGTTCATCCGCAAAGACCCTTTCTGGGATGCGCAGATCGAGCAGGTGTATGTAGAGCTCAACCAGGATTTTGTATTGATCCCGAGGGTGGGAAATCATAAGATCATATTCGGTGATACTACCGATATGCAGGAAAAGTTTGAGAACCTGATGATCTTTTATAAAAGGGCTTTGCCCAAGGTAGGATGGAACACGTATGCGACCATCAATGTGAAGTTTAAAGGACAGATCGTTTGCGTGAAGAACGGCAATATGCCGGTGCTTCCGCCAGCGAAAACAGATAGTACAACAACAGATTCGATTAATACGGTATTATAAAATATTCAATATGGAAAACAATGAAATTGTAGTAGGGCTGGATATCGGAACTACAAAGATCTGCGCGATTGTGGGACGGAGAACGGAACACGGTAAGATAGAGATACTGGGCATGGGTAAGGCCGAATCTTCAGGTGTGATGAGAGGGGTCGTGACCAATATTGAGAAAACAGTGCTCGGGATCCGCGGCGCCATTGAAGATGCCAGCGTAATTTCGAATGTAGAGATCAGCGAGGTAGTGGTAGGTATTGCCGGGCAGCACATCAAGAGTGTGCAGCACCGTGGGCTGCTGGTGCGTAACAGCTCGGAAGATGAGATCAGCCGGAAGGATATCGATCGCCTGATCGAAGACATGTATCGTTTGATGATGCCTCCGGGCGAGCAGATCATTCATGTATTGCCGCAGGAATTTACCGTCGATAACGAGCAAGGCATTATCGACCCGATCGGTATGTCGGGTGTGCGCCTCGAAGCGAACTTCCACATCATCACCGGGCAGATCACAGCGGCGAATAATATTTACAAGTGCGTAAAGAAAGCCAACCTGGCTACGGTCGACCTGGTGCTTGAGCCGCTTGCTTCTTCCGAAGCCGTGTTAAGCGAGGAAGAAAAAGAAGCCGGCGTAGTGCTGGTAGACATCGGGGGTGGAACTACCGACATCGCGATCTTCTACGAAGGCATTATCCGCCATACGGCAGTGATCCCTTTCGGAGGGAACAGCGTAACGGAAGACATCCGCGAAGGATGCGCCGTGATGAAGAACCAGGCCGAAATTTTAAAGGTACGTTTCGGATCGGCCTTAGCTGATGAGAACCGCGACGATGAGATCATCTGCATCCCGGGACTGAAAGGCCGCGAGCCTAAAGAGGTTTCGGTGAAGAACCTGGCCTATATTATCCAGGCGAGAATGGAAGAGATCATGGAACAGGTGAAATATGAGATCAACGCTTCAGGTTTTGAAAAGAAGATCCGCGCGGGTGCAGGCATTGTGATCACCGGTGGTGGCGCGCAGCTGAAGCACATGCCGCAGCTGGTGGAATATGTAACCGGCATTGAAGCCCGTATCGGCTATCCGAACGAGCACTTGGCGAAAACGAACGATGAAAATATCAAGAGCCCGATGTACTCTACTGCGGTAGGACTGGTGATCAAGGCTTTGCAGGCGATCGAGATGAAAGCACCGGGTAAGGTAGTAAAAGAAGACAAGAAAGAGCCGATCCGTGAAACCGAGCAGAAGCAGCGCGAGCGCTGGATCGACAAGCTGATCAACAAAGGAAAGCAACTGATCGAAAACGACCTGGATGATAAGGATTTCATCCAGTAATAAGAACTGAAACATATACATGAAAGCGGGTGCTGCGGCAGGAAAGAACGATCTGGGAATGTACGCAGGGCTCCAACTTATAAACGCTAAAAATTCATCACATGAAATTCGAAATGCTGAAAGATAAATCATCGATCATTAAGGTGATCGGTGTAGGTGGCGGCGGTGGAAACGCAGTCAACCACATGTACAAGCAGGGCATTGTCGGTGTAGACTTCATCATCTGCAATACCGATGCGCAAGCCCTGGAGCTCAGCCCTATTCCCAACAAAGTGCAGCTGGGCGCCAGCCTCACCGAAGGACGCGGCGCGGGCTCATTGCCGGAAGTAGGCATGAATTCTGCGATCGAATCGATAGAAGATATTAAGGAGCTGCTGGGCCCGACCACGAAGATGGTGTTCATCACCGCCGGAATGGGTGGGGGTACCGGAACCGGTGCCAGCCCGATCATTGCGCAGGCAGCCAAAGAAATGGGCATCCTGACTGTGGGTATCGTAACCACTCCGTTTACCTTCGAAGGCAAGCGCCGTAAGCAGCAGGCCGATGAAGGGCTGGATGCGTTTAAGGATCATGTGGATACACTGCTTGTGATCTCGAATGATAAGCTGCGCGAGATGTACGGCAACCTGACCCTGTCGAATGCCTTTGCCGAAGCGGATAATATCTTAACGACAGCAGCCAAGGGTATCGCCGAGATCATCACGGTGCCGGGTTATATCAACGTGGATTTTGAAGATGTGAAAACGGTTATGGAAAGCAGCGGTGTGGCGATCATGGGATCTGCCTCTGCCGAAGGCGAAGGCCGTGCCTACAAAGCGGTACAGGCTGCGCTGAACTCTCCGTTGCTCGATAACAATGATATTGAAGGTGCGCGTTACATCCTCCTGAACATTACCTCCGGAGAGCAGGAAGTGCTGATGGATGAGGTGGCTGAGATCACCGACTATATCCAGAACCAGGCGGGATTAACCGCCGACATTATCTGGGGTAACTGCTATGATGAAACGCTGGGTGATAAGATCAGCGTAACCCTCATTGCTACAGGCTTTCAGACCAAGGAAGAAAAATTCGGAAAGCTGAACAACGAGCGTAAGATAACCGTGCTGGAAGCTGAAAAGCCGGCTCCGGTAAAAGAGCCTGAGCTCGTGATCACCAATATCCGCCGCGACGAAGAGATCGTAACGATCAAGAAAGAGCATGAGCCTGTATTAAAGGCAGAACGCCCTCAGCCGGCCCCGGCCCCGCAAACCAAGCAGGTGAACCTGTTCGATTTTATCGCGAAGGAAGAGCCTGAGGTAGCGCAACGACCGGCAGAGCCGAAACCAGAGCCCGTGATGGAGCTGAAACGTGAGCCGGAACCGGTGATCACGGAAGTGAAAACAGAGATCGTGGAGGATATGGAATTCAAGATCTATGCGAAGCCAAAGGCAGAGCCGGAAGCGGACGAGAATATGGACGAGCAGATGCGCCGTAACCGCGATCGCATTGCACGCTTAAAAGAGCTGAGCATGAAGCTGAGAACCCCTACGGGTCTGAACGACCTGGAAAATGAGCCTGCGTACAAACGCCGCCAGCAGTCGCTGGATGATGTGCCTCATTCTTCGGAATCGCAGGTTTCGAGATATACGCTGAGCCATGATGAAGGGCAGCCGGAGATCAGGCCGAACAACTCGTTCCTGCACGACAATGTAGATTAGCCAATATTTGTTTTTGATAGCTGAAGGTGCCGTTCCGAAAGGGATCCGGCACCTTTGCTATTTAGAGCCATTGTTCTCCTCCTGTCTGCTGAACAGCTCTGCCAGGTGCTTCTGCTGCTCAATAACATGTTCAAGCACCAGTTGCAGCATTTCTTTATCGGAAAGATCGTGAGGAATGCTGATAGGCGCCGCGTGGATGGTCTGTTCTTCGCTCATGTTCAGGATGTCGACCACCGAAACCCGCAGGATACGGGCGATCTCTTCCAGGCGCTTCAGGGCGATATTCGTTTTATCGGATTCGATCTTGTGGTAGGCCGCCTGCGAAATGTTCAGCTGCAGGGCCAGATATTCCTGTGTAAAGTTTCTCAACTCCCTTATCTTTTTGATTTTCCTGCCTATTTTCATCGGGAAGTGTACAAGGTGATACTTTAATTTCCTGGTTCCTGTTCTATACCTGTTCGGGGTTAATGCGTGAGTTCCTGTTTATTCGTGTTTTTTGTAAATATACCAAATTATACAAAAGTGTCAAAAATGTGTTCCTGTTTTTTGTCTGATGCCAGTCTTTTCGCGTAATCAATATTCTGAATACCTGTCTGTTCATCCTGATTCCTGCAAATTATAGTATAAGTATGTTTTGTCTGTAAAAATATATACTATAACTATCAGTAATATTGTATAACTTTGGGTTGTTAATTGTGAAACTAAAATTCATCAGGTTTGATGTGTCTGGAACATTCTTCTGCAAGGGGCAGGAGATCTAAAATTTCTGACATATCCGATATGAATGTTTATCAGTTCATGAAACCGGCTTTATGGAGAAGCCTGCTATTGCTGATGGTACCGGTAATGGCATTAACATCCTGTTCAAAGGAAGAGGCGGTGCGTCCTTCAGAACCTACAGGTATTAAAGGGGGCAATGTGGCTTCGCGCACTACCCAGGGACGGCTGTACGAATGGAATGGTGTGAAAGGCGACGGTATCCGTTGCTACGATTTCCCTTGCGACTGCC
>CALNCF010000007.1 GCA_937875035.1 uncultured Sphingobacteriaceae bacterium
TAAGAGAAGAAGGCATAAACGGCGTTACAGAATATGAATACGGAGTATTCGGAAAGTTCAGTAATATCAACAGCATCAGCCATAATACGATCACGCCGCGTTCTGCAGCTTCTGCAGGGAGCGCAGCTATATACCTGCTGAATGCTTCTGATGGTGGCCGCATCAATGCGAATGTTATGAAAGGACAGAAGTTCTCTGGAATAACGTTAAGCAATATTGATGCAAGTGTTGATCGGATGATGCTGGTTTCCAATAACTGGATCGTAGGCGGTTTTGGAACCTCGACCAATGCTAATGCTGGTGGTGTTGTATTGAAATTTTCTGGTAATGTGGGCTTGTACTACAACTCGATCTACTATGACGGAAAGTCGAGCGCCCTGAACCTGTATAACGACTCGATTATAACGGTAACAAATCCAGGGGGAGAGTCATCCAAAGAGATTTACCAGAACCATGATGTGAAGATGTATAACAACATCATTTCGAAATGGGGAACGGTAGCAGATAACAGCTATGCCTATTATGTAGGAACAACCAATCCGTTCATTGAATCGGACAACAATGATATCTATGCGAACTTCCTGAAGTTCTCTTACTATAATCCGTATCCGTATGATGACCTGTCGTTACTGATCAGGAACTCCGGACGTGAGTTCAGCTCGCTTTCGATAGACCCTCAGTTCGTTTCTTCTACAGATTTGAACATTGCGATAGATACCCTGAAATTCGATTACCGCGGCAAGCCGGTAGCAGGTGTCAACCGCGACTTCTATAATCGTAAAAGAAGCCCGAGAATACCGGATATTGGTTCTATTGAGTATTTAAAAGATTCGATTAACCTGAGTATTTTCAATGCCGGACCAGATAAAGGAGTGAAAGGTGCCAATATTGTATCAGCTACACTACTGAATGAGTCGTACTCTAATATGACCGGCAAGCAGGTGACCCTGCAATACTCGACTGATAACTTTGTTTCACATATCGTTACCCAGACTTTTACCTTCGCTAACCTTCCGGGAAGGTATGATGAGGAAATTCTGAAATTCTCGACGCCGATCATCAAGACTGATTATACACCAATTAACCTGTGTGTACGTATCAAGCCGGATCAGCGTATTGCGGGTGATACGATCACTGCGTATGAAAGCTTCTGTAAGACCATTTGTATCGGGGTGGACAAGAACCTGTACACCATCGGCAAATCGAATGCAGACTTCCTGACCTTCACCGATGCGGTCAACTCCCTGGTGTGCGGTTTCGATAGCTCGATCACCTTTGTGGTGAAGAAGGGTGTGTACAATGAGCGTTTCATGATCCCGACCCTGAGAACCAATGCCGATACAACGATCACCTTTGTTTCTGAAACCAATAATCCGGATGATGTGATCATCAGGGGTACAGGTTCCGGTAATGATGCGGATCACGCGGTGATCAAGCTGGCGAGCGCGAATTTCATCACGTTCAAGGGGATTACCGTAGAGAATACTTCATTAGCCAGGGGCTCATGTGTCCAGATCGCTGATAAAGCCAGCTATAACAAGTTCCTGAATTGTAAGTTCCTGCTCGATTCGAACTCAACCACGAACTCGCTGGTAGGTATCGTATCGTCGAGCAGCAATGGTATTGCTGAGCCGGTAGGAGTGTTCACCAACAATAACGTGATCCGTAACTGCTACTTTAAAGGCGGTGCATACGGAATCCGGTTGTTAGGCGATTCTACCCCTCAGGCGAATACACTTTACAACCAGATCGTAGATAACGTATTCGAAAAAAATAACATTACAGCGATCGACGTCTTCTATTCGAAGGTCGATTCGATCAAGGGTAACCGGATCACCATGAGAAATACCAATTCAAAGAATATCGGTATCAGGATCTATGGTGTATCCAGCCAGGACCCGGCATTCCCTTCCGACCTGGTGATCCTTGCGAACAATATTAAAGACTGTGGAAACGCGGGTATTGTGATCGAGAAATCGAAAGCAACCATCCGGTCGATCATTGCCAATAATATGATCGCCGGCCGTTACCGTCCTGATGCCTTGGAGAAAGGAAACTACGGACTCGCCCTGATCAATTCAGGTACGATCGATGTGGTATACAACAGCGTTCTGTACGACGGGCAGCTGGACAGCTCTGCGGCTCTTACGATTCAGAACTGTGAAGGTCTCTACATCTTTAACAACATTTTTGCTAACTATGGTAAAGGATTCGCGCTTGATTATAACTCAGCTCTACCTGTGGTAGAAGCTGACGATAACGTATTGTATACCAATGGTGATTACCTTGCTAACTGGAATCATCTGAAGGCAGATGTATTATCGAAGCTGGGCTTATTGTCGGGTACGATCTTCAATATGAATACAGCAGCGTCATTCGATCCCCGCTTTAAATCCAACCATGATCTGCACGTGAATCACAGTGAGCTGAATGGTAAAGGAAAGAAAATAGCAGCGATCACTGTTGATATCGACGGAGATCTGCGTGTAGGACCGGATATCGGGGCAGATGAGTTTAACTTGCAGGAAGACGCGGCTATCTTATCTTTCATTACACCGACCGACCAGGCGTACATCCAGGGAACCAACCTGGTTGCAGTAAATATTTCCAATGAATCTTTCGAGCAGATCGGTGGATTCAAGGTGAAATACAAAGTGGACGGTGTGCTGGTAGACTCTGCGGATATTACTTCCATCAATCCGCATGCGGTACTGCCATTCTCCTTCCTGAAATATTACAGCACAAGACAGGCAGGACCTCATGAGATCTGCGCGTATACCGATGCCAGAAGAGATTTCAACAGGTTTAATGATACCCTGTGCATTACCGTATATTCGTTAGACTCAGCAGATATCGGGGTAGCCCAGATCATCAGCCCGGTTAACAACAGTAACCTCGACAGCCTGACGCCGGTAACCGTGCGGATCAGCAACTATGGTAACCTGAAAGTGCAGAATTACAAGGTAGCGCTCTCGATCAATAATGAAGTAAAACGGATCGAAACGATTACAGATACCATTTATAAGAAGACCACGCATGATCACACGTTTAACTATAAGATCAATCCGGATTCTGCGATCTTCTTTGATATCTGTGCATACACGATCCTTGGTGAAGATATGATCGGTAACAATGACTCGATCTGTACGGTGGTAGGAACGGTCAATCCCGGTGTGAAAAACACCCGTTCGGGACAAACGATCGTGGCGTATCCGAACCCGACAACGGGCGAGTTTAAGTTCGTGATGTCTTTAGACCGTCCTCAGGAACTGAATTTGGTTGTATACGATATGCTGGGTAAAGTGGTATACCGGAAAGAGTATGGCTTTGTTGACGCGGGAGAGCACGTACTCTCTTCTGATTTACGAGAGCTGAAAGACGGAACTTACTTCTTTGTGATGACTTCAGGAGATAATAAATATAACGGCAGGGTAGTCGTTATCAGATAATATTGCATTGCGGGGTGCCTTCGGGCACCCCATAAATTACAGAAACCAAACTATTATTATTCAGATCGATGAAAAGAAAATTATTCAGCAGTTTCCTTCTATTATTAGTTGTTATGCTGGTACCCTTTATGGCGTCAGCAAAGATCAAGTACATGAGTGGCGTGTACACGATCGGTGGTGATAAGCCACACTATAAAACAATTGCCAGCGCGATTGTCGATTTGTGTAATGATAGTACCGAAGTGCTGGGACGTGTAACATTCAACATCCGTAAAGGGGTGTACCCGGAAGTATTGACCATTACAGCGTTTAATGGCGCTTCTCCGAAGAACTTCGTGATCTTCCAGGCAGAAAGCGGGAAGGCATCGGATGTAGTGATCGAAGCCTCTGGAGGAAATACCCTGTATAACCCCCAGGTGATCCGCCTGGAAGGCTGCCGTTATGTAACGATCCAGAACCTGACCATCCATAATAAACGCGTGATCTCGGCAGACACAGATTATGCGTCGGGTATCCACCTGACCTATTCGCATAAGAACTTTAAGCCTGCGGATTATAATACGATCAACCGTTGTACGATCCTGCTGGATTCAACCTATACCATTAATAATGCGACCACCATTGGTATCGTTTCTTCGGAGATCAACAATATGTATGGTACCGGTAATGGCGCCAATTACAATACGATCTCCAACAATACGATCGTGGGAGGTTATTTCGGTATTAAGCTGTACGGAACAAGCACGGCTAACAGGGCTAAAGGAAATAAGGTGGTTGGCAATAAGATGAGCAAGGTGTACAATGGTATCCATATCGATCTGAATGATATTGCCATGGTGAACAACAATACCATCTTTATGAGGTACGATCCCCTGAAGATCCAGTATGGTATCCACCTGAAAAATACGACCGGTAACTTTACCATGAGCGGTAACGTGATCAAAGACTACGGTACTTTTGGTATTTTCCTGTACAATGTGGTAGGTGGCCCCAAGACTTATATTTATAATAACATGATCTACGGAACCTGCAAGAAGCCTTATTCCCGTGGTATCCATATAGAGGTTTGTTCCAACCTGCAGTTTTACTACAATTCGATCAAATACAGTGGAAGAAAGGGTGTTGATATGGCCGGTATGGTGATAGAAGGAACAGGTGTAAGCAAGATTTCCTTGAAGAATAATATTTTTGCTAATCCAGATAGCGGTGGATATGCGATCATTATTAAGAACAAAGGCTCCCTGGATTCATGTAACTATAACGATTATTATTCTTCGGGAACTAAGTTTGCTTTATTTAATAATGCCGAAATAGGGAGTATAACACATTTTAGAGATAGTACAGCAAAGGATAAACAATCGTTAAATGTTAATCCCGATTTTTCGTCTGATCTACATATGAGGAGTCAATCTTTAATTCGTAAAGCAAATGTACTTTCATTCGTGCTGACGGATTTTGAAGGTCATCCACGCGATCCGGAAACTCCGGATATTGGTGCTGATGAGGTCATTAAGAGTGATCTTGACCTGGAGGTTTTCGGACTGGATAAGAACTTCGTTCCCCGTGAAGGCCTGAACACCCTGCCGGTTGTAATTAAAAATGACGGCTTACTTTCACTGAATGGAAACACGATCAAGATCCAGTACCAGGTAAACGGTGGTTCATGGTCAGCTCCTGAATCATTCGTGATCAACGGACTGGGTATCTCGTATACGAAACAGGTATTCAGCCTTGCGCAGCAATGGTCGATCCCTACAGCCGGTTCTTACCAGCTTACCATTCGTGTTAACCCGGCCGTCCCTTCCGACTTAAACCCGACCAATGACCAGATCACCATCGATGTGTGCGTAGGGTTGAGCGGTACATACACCATTGGTGGCGCTACGGGTCCGAGGAACTACGCGAAGTTCTCTGATGCCGTTGCAGCCTTTGGTTGCGGGGTGGGTGGCGCGACTGTATTTAATGTACGATCCGGAACATATAATGAAAACCTTGTAGTTCCTGTGATTAAAGGAGCTTCGGCAGAAAACACCGTTACTTTCCAGGCAGAGTCTGGCAACGCGGCTGATGTGATTGTTTCTAACGCGGGTGCCAATACCCGTGCGAATCACCACGTGATCCGTGTATCGGGCGGCGACTGGGTCATATTCAAGAACCTGACCATTAATAATACAGGCGTTGGTAACTTCAATTCCGGGATTCACCTGACCAACCTTGCCGAAAATGTGACTATCGAAAATTGTATTATCAATATGACGGATGTAACTACGGTTACACCTAAGAGATATGGTATCCTTGCTTCGGCTGCCGAAGATATTGATGTCGGCGGCTATAATATGAGCAACCTGACCGTGAAGAATACGACGATCAAGGGCGGAACCAGCTCGATCTATGTAATGGGTAATGGCCCGACCAGCCGTTCGGCTGGCTTAACGGTAGTTAACAGCCACTTAGACTCGGCATATTTAAACGGTATCTATTCGAGAGATGTGAACATCGCGATGATCGCGGGTAACTCGGTTTCATTGAAATCGACTGCCAGCGACCAAAGCTATGGTCTGCGTCTGGCCAGCTCAAAATCAGATGGTATTGTTCAGCGTAACAAGATTACACGCGCAGGATTCAGAGGCATCGAGCTGGAAGATGTGGAAGGCTTAACCGCTGTTACCATTATGAATAACATGATCGGTGGCGGCTTTAAGGCTGCGGCTACCGGCGCGGGTCTTTATATGACAGAAGTAAACAAGGTGAATGTATATAATAATTCTATCCACTTTGATAAGGCTTCGGCAACCGGTTCGGCATTCAACCTGAATTCAGGAGCGAATGTGAACCTGCTGAACAATATCTTCTATAACCCTGCCGGAGGATACGCGTTCTATGTATCTACCAAGACCGCCTTACGTTCATCTGATTATAACGTATTGTATACAGATGCGAACCAGGCCGCAGGTCTGTTTGCATACTGGGGTGGAGATGTCATGACGCTCGCAGCCCTGAAAACGGCGATGGGCGGCTTCGAGATCAACTCGATGGAAGTAGACCCTGCCTTTACTTCCACTTTCGACCTGCATACTACGAACGTATTGTTCGATGGTAAAGCGAAGCTGATCCCGGAAGTAAAGCATGATTTCGACGGACAGACCCGGAATACGCTGACCCCTGATATCGGCGCGGATGAGTTCATCCTGACCCCGGTAGACTTGGCCTTGCTGAAGGTTGACCCGGTTGTATTCGATACCGATTCAAATATTATTAAAGTAACCCTGAGCAACCAGGGTAGCCTTTCCCTGCTGGGAACCCCGGTTACCTTATCATGGTCATCGAACGGTGGCAGCACCTGGTCGGCACCGGAAACATTCAACCCGGCTGCAGGTACAGGCCTTGACACTTCGTACAGCTCTTATGTGTACACTTTCGTTCATAAATTCAAGGGGGTATTGAACAGCACTTATGATTTCTGGGTGCGTGTTAATCCTACAGGATTCCCTGGCGACGGAGTATCAAAGAACGATACGATCAAAAGTGTGATCTGCGTAGGACTGAAAGCCGGAACCTATACCGTGGGTGCGGGCGGAAATTATCCGACCCTTGCCGATGCGGCCAACGCGATCGTGTGCGGTGTAACCGGCCCGGTTGTATTCAACGTGCTCTCAGGTACGTATAATGAACGCTTTACGGTGAACAATCCTAAGAACACTTCAGCGGTTAACACGATCACGTTCAGATCGGCAACAGGTAACGCGAACGACGTAACCATTACCAATGGTTATACGAGTCCTACCCAAAGCCATATTATCAAGCTGAACCGTGCGAAATATATCAATATTGAAAATCTGACACTGGTTAACACGAACACGACCATTATCAATGGAGGTTCCTGTATCCAGCTGAGCTCGCAATCCGATCACATCAAGATCCGGAATAATAAGCTTCGTATGGATCAGGCCGCGGACAATCCGAACCTCTTCGTGATTTCTTCTTCCGACTCTGCGAATGTGGCTACTGCCGGCAGAGGGGTTTCCAACCTGTTGGTAGAAGGTAACGAGATCGTGGGTGGCTATACCGGTATCAGTTTGCTGGGTAACAACGCCCTGCTGCGCGAATCGAATATCGAGCTCGTAAATAATGATATCCGTGATTCAAGAACCAATGGTATTGTGCTGAACCGTGTGGATGTGAAACGTGTGCATAATAACCGTATCCTCATGAGAAGAGGGCAGACTGCCGGAACAGGGATCAGCATCTCTACGGTACGCAACGACTTCGAGCTGACTTCGAACACGGTAGGTTATGCGGCTTCCATCGGCTTGTCGTTGAGTGATGTGGTGAGCCTGAACGGTTCGCTGGTTGCCAACAACATGATCGGCGGTGGCTTTAAAATTGACAACACCGGTATCGGGGTGAGTGTAGCCCTGGTTAACGGAATGAAATTCTATAATAACTCCATCAACTACGACGGCTTGAACATAGCCGGTACAGCGATGAAGATCGACGCGGAATCGCGCGGCATCCGTCTGATGAACAACTCTATTGCCAACCAGGGTATGGGAACGGTTATGCTGATCGACGACCTGTTAGCTCTTGATACATCCGATCATAACAACTTATATACGAAAGGGGATAACCTGGCGAAAATTGCCGGTGATGATTACCTGACGATTGAAGAGTTCTGCACCGCGACCGGTACGGATGAGGCTTCGATCACCATCGAGCCTGATTACTTTACCCCGGTCGACCTGCGTGTATCGAACACCTTCCTGGATGGAGCGGCGTTCCCTCTGCCTGAGGTTCCGGTAGATATCCGTAACGCAGTGCGTTCACCAACGATCCCTGACATTGGCGCTTACGAGTTCAGCATTGCCGGAAACGTAAAGTTATTGTCGATCGATTCACCACTGGTAGGCGATGTATACCCGGGAGCCGTGCCTGTTATTGTTACTCTGAAAAACATAGGTAACAGTAAGCTTGCAGGTCTGAGCATCCAGTATTTCGTAGATGGCGTTTCATATGCACCGGAAGCGATCCCTGAGCCTTTGATCCCGGGTGATGAATACCAGTATACCTTTGCGACCAGCATTGTGCCGCCTTCATCAGGTGTGTACAGGCTGAGAGTGGAAGTTGCCTTACCTGATGATACCGATCCAACGGATAATTACCTGGAAACCACGTTCGGCTCTTCTGTTTCGGAAGTTGTCGATGGACGTCTGACCCGTTTCATCACACCGACCAGCCAGGTAAGTAAAGTGACCCCGGTGGTGCTGGAGATCGAGAACAAGGGTACTGTACCGATGGAAACGTTCATGCTGAATTACTATGTATCTGATGATCCTGCTACGGTATACTCTGAAGCATATAACGGAGACCCGATCGCGCCGACCAAGAAAGATACCTACGAGTTTACCGTACCGATCGATGCATCCCGCTTACAGCGCAGGATCTATGCATGGATCGACGACCTGACCGGTGATATCGACCTGTCGAATGACTCGATCTCGCTGTTCATTGTACCATTCTACGGTATCGGTATCGATCAGCATGGTGCGAATGCGTTCCAAGTGAACAAGCCTTGGCCGAACCCTGCGAACGATCATGTGAACTTTAAGGTGAACCTGCCTGAAACAGGCGAAGTAACCATCCGTGTGGTAGATGTTTTAGGTAAGATGATCAAGGAGCAGAAATATAAAGACCTTGCGAACGGCGACAATATCCTGGATATGGATCTGTCGGAAGCCACAGCAGGGGTTTATTATACCTCGGTTATTTACCAGGACCGTGTCATTACACACCAGCTGGTGATCAGCCGGTAATTAAATAGTACCTGAAACTGAAAAGGTCCTGCAATAATGCGGGACCTTTTTTTATGATCTTTTGAGAAAAGTGATATTACGTTTAAGGCCTTCGTATTTGGTTCGCTTGACGGCCGAATTCCGGAAGACAACACGGAAGGTCTCTTCGGTGAGCTGTTCCCAGTCCCGTTTGCTCATGTCCAGCAGCTGTGGGTGAGGCTCAAAAGCCGGCTCCTGGTGTGCCAGTGAGAACCGGTTCCAGGGACAAACATCCTGGCATACATCGCAGCCGAACATCCACTGGTCGAACTTACCCTGTACTTCTGCAGGGATCTGGTCTTTCAGCTCGATGGTAAAATAGGAGATACAACGGCTGCCGTCTACTACATAGGGAGCTACGATGGCTTCTGTCGGACAGGCATCAATACAGGCTGTACAGGAGCCGCAATGCTCGGTGACGGGTGTATCGTAGTCGAGCTCCAGATCGACGATCAGCTCCGCGATAAAGAAGAAAGAGCCTCGTTGTTTGCTGAGCAGGTTTGCGTTCTTGCCAATCCAGCCCAGCCCGGCCTCGCGGGCCCAGGCTTTATCCAGCACAGGGGCCGAATCTACAAAGGCTCTGCCGCCCACTTCCCCGATATGTTCCTGTATAAAGGCGAGGAGCGCTTTCAGCTTATCCTTGATCACATAGTGGTAATCGCTGCCGTACGCATACTTGGAAAGCTTAGGCGCTTCCGGGTCGGAGGGTACCTGGTCGGTATAATAATTCAGTGTTAAGGAGATCACCGAGCGGGCATCATCCACCAGCAGCCGGGGATCCAGCCGTTTATCGAAATGATTCTCCATGTATTTCATCTCGCCGTGCCTCTCTTCGCGCAGCCAGCGTTCCAGCCGGGGTGCCTCTTCTTCCAGGAAACGGGCCTTCGCGATCCCGCAGCTCATAAATCCCAAACGTGCGGCCTCGGCCTTGATCATGGCGGTATGTTCCGATCTGTTCATTGCCGGCGGTCGATGAGCTTAGAACAGGGTAGGTTTACGGAAATCGCTCCCGATCTTTCCTCTCAAATGCTTATAGGCCAGCTCGGTGGCTTCGCGCCCGCGTGGTGTACGCATCAGGAATCCTTCCTGGATCAGGAAGGGCTCATATACCTCTTCGATCGTGCCTTCATCTTCGCCTACGGCAGTGGCAATGGTCTTGAGTCCCACGGGCCCGCCACGGAATTTCTCGATAATGGTCACGAGGATCTTATTGTCCATCTCATCCAGTCCGAAGCTGTCTACATT
This sequence comes from uncultured Sphingobacteriaceae bacterium, assembly GCA_937875035.1. Taxonomy (GTDB): domain Bacteria; phylum Bacteroidota; class Bacteroidia; order Sphingobacteriales; family Sphingobacteriaceae; genus CALNCF01. The sequence continues at coordinate 10,523 of CALNCF010000007.1, forward strand.
CAACGCGTTGAGCGCGTACTGTGCAATGGAAGGATCGATATTTCCATCCCCTTTGATCTGTGCAAAATCGCGGGTACGTCGCAGCAGCGCGTTCGCGATACGCGGTGTTCCACGGCTGCGTTTGGCGATTTCGTAAGCGCCTTCCTCGGTGGTAGGGGTATTCAATATAGAGGACGACCGCAGTACAATGTCGGTCAGAAGCTTGGAGTCGTAATATTCCAGGCGCGCGTTGATGCCGAAACGGGCACGCAATGGCGCTGTCAATAAGCCCGAACGTGTTGTAGCACCGATGAGGGTAAAGGGATTCAGGGCGATCTGTACCGAACGTGCATTCGGCCCTGTATCCAGCATGATGTCGATCTTATAGTCTTCCATAGCAGAGTATAAATACTCTTCCACTACGGGACTTAAACGATGGATCTCGTCGATAAAAAGAATGTCGCCCTCTTCGAGATTGGTTAGCAGCCCGGCGAGGTCGCCCGGTTTATCCAGCACGGGGCCGGAGGTGATCCGGATGCTGACGCCCAGCTCATTGGCAATAATATGGGAGAGGGTTGTCTTACCCAGGCCCGGAGGGCCGTGTAAGAGCACATGATCCAATGCTTCCTTCCGCAGCTTGGCTGCTTCCACGAATACTTTCAGGTTGTCGATGATCTTCTGCTGGCCGGTGAAATCGTCGAAAGCCGAAGGTCGTAATACTTTCTCGATATCCTTTTCGGCATTCGTCAGGTTCTCATCGTTCGGGTCGAGCAGGGGATTCATGTGTGATGGCTTTTAGTGACAGCAGGACAGCTGCTGAAAAATATTCCTAAAAATAAGAAATACTCTGGTATTGATAACGAAAATAAAGGGATTTAATAGGCCTGGCGGTATTTTTTGAAAAGAGAGGCGATCTTCATCTGCAATACACCCAGGATCGCTTCCTTCACAATGCCCTTGCTCATCTTGCTCTCGCCCTCGCTGCGGTCGGTAAAGATAATGGGCACTTCCACGATCCGGAAGCCATGCTTCCAGGTGGTGAATTTCATCTCGATCTGGAACGCGTAGCCTACGAACTTGATCCTGTCGAAATCGATGGTCTCCAGCACCCTGCGGCGATAGC
>CALNCF010000008.1 GCA_937875035.1 uncultured Sphingobacteriaceae bacterium
GTTCGGATGCTTTTCACCGGTATGAAATTTACCGGTATTTACCTGTATTTACCGGTTGTGTACCCTGAAGTGCCAAAAACAATACTATGTATGTACCGGCCTCCGGCCTGTAGTATTAAGATTCTTTCTTATTCTTTGGGATCAGGACAAAACACATTGATTTTTGAAGAGTAGTATAATGAAATGATGATTATCAAACCATCGCGAATGGCGGATCACAAACCCGGAAGCTGCGGGCAGGATACCGGCATAAGCAAGGGAAAAGACATTCGAAGCTTCAGTTCCGGCCAAAGACTACTTTCAACCTGCTTTGAAGGTACTTTCAGCCTACTTTAAAGGTACTATAGTGTATACGAAGCCTATGAAATGGCACACCATAAAGTAAAAACACGGATTCAGGGTACGATAATAATTAACCAGGAATAGCAGCGCTCTTAATACACGGCCCTGAACGGGATAGCTCACGACTTCTCCCATCCATCCCTCGTCGTCCGGCACACAGTATACCACATCCTTAAATTCACTATATGTAGTCTGGTGTGGTAAGAAGGCTGCCGGGTGATGCGGCCCCGTTCTTACCGGACAGACGGCATGAACAGACACGCGCTACTCATTGGTATATACTTCCTTGTTTTAAATTGTGCGGTACGGGCGCAGGAGCGTCCCCATGCCGATTACGATTCCACCTATTACCAGGTGTTCCCGAACAGCATTACCGGGCGCTTTTACTTCTCGCAGAAATACACGAATTTCGATGTGCGCTCGACCAAGACCAGCCACAGCATCAGTTACGTGCCCAATACCACCTTTAATATGGGCGTGGGGGCTACCTATCGGAATTTCACCCTGAACCTGGCCTATGGCTTCGGTTTCCTGAACCCCGACCGCAAACGTGGCAAGACCCGTTACCTCGATCTTCAGCTCCACCTCTACCCCCGCAAATGGGCCATCGATGTGTTCAACCAGTTTTACAATGGCTATTACCTGACCCCGCGCGGCAACCAGGCGCCCGATAAAGACTCGTATTATCTGCGCCCCGACCTGCGGGTCATCCTGATGGGAGCTTCGGCTTTCCGGGTGATCAATGATAAACGCTTCTCGTACCGGGCGGCCCTGATCCAGAACGAATGGCAGAAGAAGTCGGCAGGCTCTGTACTACTAGGCGGGGAGCTCTTCTTCTCGCACACCATAGCCGACAGCAGCTTTGTTCCGGCGAATCTCGCTTCCAGGTATCACCCCCGGAAGGTGGATGAGCTTTATTTCATGGAGTTCGGTCCGGGTATCGGTTATGCCTATACTTATGTAACCCCTCAGCGCTTCTTTTTGTCGGGCTCGCTGACCGTTAATATAGGCATCACCTTTATGAACGAAGTAAGCAGCAGGAATAAGCTCCAGCAGGTGAGTGTAGACCCGAACGTGCTGTACCGCCTGGTAGCGGGCTACAGCGATGGCCGCTGGAACGCGAATGTAAGCTGGGTGAACAGCCGGGTAACGGCAAACGGGTCGGGAACAGGCAACTATTATGTGTTCAACATAGGTAATTACCGCCTCACGCTCGCGCGGCGCTTCGATGCCTCGAAGGTATTTAAAAAAGATGCCGGCAATAATCAGCCCTGAACCTCTGAACTAAACCACTGTTTAACTGCGTGTTGTAAAACCACCGGAGCCTCTTCGGCATAAAACCCGGAAGCCCCACGTCCGGCTCCGGTATGTGGGTAAATATAAATTGAGTTTTTTCTTGCAAAAACAGCTCCACAGCAATTTCGTTCGCAGCATTCATTATAC
>CALNCF010000009.1 GCA_937875035.1 uncultured Sphingobacteriaceae bacterium
GAGGCTTCCGAGCTGTTGATCCTGCAGGCTGCAGACATGAAGAACAGGGGGATGAAGATGACCAAGGAGTCAGCTATGGCGAAGTATTACGCATCCGAGGTTTCCGTGCGCGTGTCTACAGATGCGGTACAGATCTTCGGGGGGTACGGCTATACCAAGGACTTCCCGGTAGAGAAATTTTACCGTGATTCCAAGCTGTGCACCATCGGAGAGGGTACTTCCGAGATCCAGAAGCTGGTCATTTCACGCGAAGTGCTGAAATAATTTCCTGTTTATCAATTTATTCATATATTTGCCGTCCGCCATTGGGTGGGGAAAAGAGGTATATACACATGATTATCATCAACATTAAAGAAAACGAATCGATTGATAACCGAAAGGGGGTATCAGAACTATATGATCATTATTAATGTAAAGGACGGTGAATCTCTTGATAAAGCGCTGAAGCGTTTCAAGAAGAAATTCGAAAAAACAGGTGTACTTCGTGAGCTGAGAAGCCGTCAGGCTTTTGAGAAACCTTCTATTACAAGGCGTACTGCCGTAAAGAAAGCGATTTACAAGCAAGGCATGAATTCAGAGAATTTATAATTTGCTTTTCTATATAAAAGTTGTATCTTGAATATGGTTTCGGGATACAACTTTTTTATTAATGCATAGTGAGTCTTTTTTCAATTTTCTCCGATTTGAAAAGCGTTTTTCTCCCCATACGCTTACGGCTTACAGCAATGACCTGCATCAATTCTCCACTTATTTATTAACGGAATACGACTTAGCCTCTCCCGCTGAAGCGAATCATCTGCTGATCCGTTCCTGGGTAGTTTCCCTTATGGACAAGGAGATGGCTGCCAAATCTGTTAACCGCAAGATCACTACCCTTAAAACGTATTATAAATTCCTGTTGCGCGAAGGGCTCATCGAGTCCGATCCGACCCTTAAGATCCAGTCGCCCAGGTTGCCTAAGCGCCTCCCGGTATACGTGGAAGAAGGGGATATGGATACCCTCATCAGCAGAAACGATTTTGAGGACAGCTTCAAGGGCTGGAGAGACCGGCTCATTATCGAACTGCTCTATGCGACCGGTATGCGCCTGGCTGAGCTGATCTCTCTGGAAGAAAAGAATATTGACCTGTCGCAGCAGGTTATTAAGGTCCTGGGTAAACGAAATAAGGAGCGGATCATCCCCGTACATGATGATGTGGCGGAAACGATCCGGAACTATCTCCGTCATAAAAAAGAATTCCACACTCATACCGCTGTTCCATACTTGTTCGTTACAGATAAAGGCAAGACCTTATATCCGAAATATGTGTACAGCGTTGTCAGGGAAAACCTCGGACATGTAACGACACTTACTAAGAGAAGCCCGCATGTGCTGAGGCACACGTTTGCCACACACCTGTTAAACAATGGTGCTGATCTGAACGCGATCAAGGAGCTGCTGGGGCATTCCAGCCTGGCCGCTACGCAGGTGTATACTCATAATTCGATAGAGAAGCTAAAAAATATTTACAAACAAGCCCATCCTAAAGGGTGATCAATTAAATTATAAAGGAGACAAATTATGAAGCTAACTGTGCAATCTGTGCATTTCGATGCAGACAAAAAATTACTCGAATTTATTCAGAAGAAAGCCGATAAGCTGGACATGTTTTACGATCGTATCATTTCCGGGGAAGTGATCATGAAGATCGAGAAGTCGCCGGATGATAAGAATAAGGTATTTGAGCTCAAGGTACACCTGCCTGGCCAGGACCTTTTCGCCAAGGAAAAGTGTAAATCCTTCGAGGAAGCTACCGATTTGGCTGTCAGTTCCATAGAAAGACAATTAATGCGCTTTAAGGGAAAGGTGAGCCCGCAGTCTGTCGACAGGGAGACATTTTTTTTAGATGAAATGGCAGATTGATTTGCATAGAAATAATCTGTTTTTATATATTTGCCGGCCTGTCAAAAGGTCGGCTTTTTTATTGCCCTGAGGGCATATAATACGCAAAATAGAATATTTTAAAATAAATTTTGACCGTATTAGAAAATTCGTACATTTGCAGTCCCTTTGAAAAAGTAAGGGAAAGAAGCGGTCTTAAAATAGTTCAAAAATCTTAGCAGAAGGGTCTTTTACCCAACCGATTGATCCCTCTAAGACATAATAAAAGCCTCCTTAGCTCAGCTGGTAGAGCAACTGACTTGTAATCAGTAGGTCATT
>CALNCF010000010.1 GCA_937875035.1 uncultured Sphingobacteriaceae bacterium
AGTCCATGGCCACTTTCCGCGCATTCTCGATCGCTAATGAACCGCCTGCAATGAAAAAGGCATGTGGTAAATAATCAGGAATACCCACGCGGGAGAATGTATCTACGAACTGCGCGTACTGCGGAGTGTAAATGTCTGAATTAGAAGGGTTCGTCATCGCTGCTAAGAGCAGGTTCTTCTTGAACTCTTCATCGTTCACCATCTTCGGGTGATTGTAGCCCAGCGGAACGGATGCAAAGCAAGTAAAGAAATCAAGCAGGGTGCGGTTGTGTTTGGAATCATAGATCCTTACACCGTTACTTTTTTCCATATCGAACACCATATCATAACCATCAGCCAGGATATGTTTGCTTAACGTTTCTTGTACCTGATTCGGTGAAATACTTACTTTATACATATTAAATTTTATATCGATCTCTTAAACGTGATATTTACGGGTTATTGTTCTTCCTTTTTATAAAAAAGGATAAGGGCAAATATACATAAACCGCATCAAACGACCTAAGCATCATGCTGCATATCGAAAGAACAGCCCTCCTAAGCAATATCCGTACCGCGATCGTTTTGGTAGTACCTACCAGTAATTTTATTAATTAACAATGTTATAATCTACGCGAGAAAATAAAACAAGAGGAATTACCTATAGAAATCCATTCTAAAAGAATCCGGATTTTTTTCGGTGAATGGTTAAAATTTTTCTTTCATGCCTAATATTCCGAATAATCCGCCGGTATGAACAGCTAATATTCTCGAATTGGGAGCAAAATACCCGCTGGTAGCCAGGTCAGAAAGCGCGAGCATCATCTTACCAGTGTATACCGGATCGAGCAGGATGCCGGTGCTCCGGCTAAAGTCGCTGAGCCATTGCAGGTAAGTAGTTGTGGTCCTGGCATATCCTCCGAGATGATGCCCGGTATGCAGGGTCCATTGTGTGTGGCCTGGACAGTATGCCTGTATGTTGCGCAGTAATTCTTCTGAACCCTTATGAATACAGATACCCTCTACCCGGGTGGGAAGCTGGTGCTGCGCTACACCGCGAATGATCCCCGACATGGTGCTGGCTGTTCCGCAGGCCAGTACAATATGATCGTACCTGGTTACCAGCTCGGTAACGAGCTCCGCGCAGCCTTGCACGGCTTCTTCGCTGGCTCCGCCTTCATCTATAAAAAAGGCATCCGCGTCATCCCCGAAATACTGGTCGAACAGGTCCATCTTGTTCTTATAGGACTTACGGTCAATGTAAATAAGCCGCATCCCGAATTGCCTGCAAAGGAACAGCACATCGTTGAGCGATAAAGTTTCTTCTCCCCGCACAAAGCCGATGGATTGAAAGCCAAACCTGGCGGCGGCGCAGGCGGTGGCCAGCAAATGATTGGAATAGCTTCCCCCGAAGGTTACCAGCTTCTGCTTGTGCGTGGAATGCGCGGTACGCAGCAGGTATTTGAGCTTGCGCCATTTGTTCCCGGAGATAAAAGGATGGATCATGTCATCCCTCTTGATATCCAGGTGAATATCTTTGCAGAAGGGCAGGTCGATGTGTTCAACCGGGGAATGAATGGGGAACTCAAACATGCGCAAATATAAAAG
>CALNCF010000011.1 GCA_937875035.1 uncultured Sphingobacteriaceae bacterium
AGCCGCTCTTGCTACTTCTGCTCCGCTCACGCAATCAGCACCGAAGCCCATTGCCGCTATGGGCTCCAGCATTTCCTTATTGGCATTGGCTTTCAGCGCATAATGCACCTTGTAGCCGTAAGGCGTGGCAGCATCACGGCAAGCCTCTAAGGTCCGGAGGAATACATTCATGTTGTACGCGTAAAAGGGCGTTTGCAATTGCCCGAACCGGCGGATATCTTCCTGGCTAAACATCAGTAACTATTATTAAGCATGATCGGGTATGACATGACCCGTTTTCTATTTTATTGGAACAGGCCTTTGTGCAGGGCATTCAAGGCCTGCGATTTGAGGGAGCTGTCAGTCAATATGGAAATGTTATTGCTGCTTCCTCCGTAGGAAATCATCCGGATCGGTATCTCTTGCAGGGCATCGAATACTTTCGCGGCATAGCCTGATTTAGCTGCCAGGAAATCGCCCACAATACAGATGATGGTCTGGGCGCGGTCCACCTCTACCGTTCCATATTCTTCCAGCTCGGCCAGGATCTCGGGCAGGCGCGTGGCATCGTCGATGGTGAGGGAAACCGCTACTTCGGAAGTCGTGATCATGTCGATCGGCGTTTTATAACGCTCGAACACTTCGAATACTTTCCGCAGGAAGCCATACGCCAGGAGCATACGGCTGGACTGGATCTTCAGCGCGATGATCCCATCCTTCGCGGCTATCGATTTGATCTGCTCCCCGTTCTTCTCCGAAGAGATCAGCGTACCCGGAGCCTGTGGCTCCATGGTATTCAGCAAACGAACCGGCACCCCAGCCCTGCTCGCAGGGAATACGCTTTGAGGGTGCAAGATCTTGGCTCCGAAATAGGCAAGCTCGGCAGCCTCGTCGAACGAAAGCTGGCGGATCGGGCGGGTGCCTTGTACAATCCGGGGATCGTTGTTGTGCATACCGTCGATATCCGTCCAGATCTGGATCTCTTCAGCCATGATCGCTGCACCGATCAGTGATGCCGTGTAGTCGCTCCCTCCTCTTTTCAGGTTGTCGATCTCGCCAAAGATATTCCGGCAGATATATCCCTGGGTTATAAATATGGTTTCTTCGGGATGCGCGGCCAGCAACGGCTCGAGCTGCGCTTTCAGATGCGGAAGCATGGGCTCATGATCCCCGTCGATCTTCATGAAGTCGAGCGCCGAAAGCAGCACCGAAGGAATGTTCTCCTGTTGTAAATAGTAATGGAACAATGCGGTGGAGATCAGCTCTCCCTTGGAAAGAATGATGCGCTCTTCGAAGGAAGTAAACATATCCTGCGTAAAAGCGCGGATCGCATTAAAATGTTCGGTGATGAGGATGGACGCCTGCTTCAGGTAGCTCCTATCGCTGAACAATTCTTTGATAAAGTCGATATAACCCGCTTCGAGAATGTCGATCAGGTTATTGGCTTCTTCGGCATCTTTCGCGTAGAGTGCTTTCGCGATCTCTACCAGGTGATTGGTCGTTCCTGAAACGGCCGACAAAACAACCAGCTGTCGTTCCCGGGGATTTATAATGGATACCAGGTTTCGGATACGGTCCGGACTTCCGACAGAAGTCCCGCCAAACTTC
>CALNCF010000012.1 GCA_937875035.1 uncultured Sphingobacteriaceae bacterium
TTTTACAGCTACGACAATGGCTTCGGATGGGTAGAATACCCGCATACGCTAAGCTTCGACAATGTGTCCAGGCAGGTTACCTCAACAGATACGGATATCAGCGACAGCACCCGCTTACGGATGGAAAACCAGGGAAAGGCATATATGCAGCGGGTGTTCGAAACCTACCTGGCTTATTAGCGAAGCCGGGCAATGATGAGCTCTGCTACCTTGCGGTCGATCGGAAGTGTGAGATCATTGGTTGTTAAAAGGTCCAGCGGGATCCACCGAAACCGGATCTGTCCATTATGGGTACCATCAAAATCGAAACGCCTGGAAGCAACAGTAAAATTCATCGGCTCCAGGTTCTGTACCAGATAGTAGATGCTGATCACCTGCGTTTCGTTAAAGGCTGATCGCTGGTAGAAATCGGTCGTATAAAAATGTTCTCCTACCTCCACCTGTAAGGCACATTCTTCCATAAACTCCCGGGCCAGGCAGGCCCGCGTACCTTCCCCGTATTCCAGTCCGCCGCCTGGAAACTTGGTATGTGGAAAATCATAATCATATTCATCACAAACCAACAATTCTCGGTTCGCGTTCACCAGGATTCCATACACCCTGACATTAAAGGGATACATATAAACAGGGTCCATCAGTTTACAAAATGTTTGCTGTTGTTCATCACATTATCCTGCTCCCATATATAGGTAGTGGTGTGTTCCGATTTGCGTACCGGACAGCCCTCCACCTGGCAATAATAGCAGCACTGCTCCAGGCAGGGATCTACATGAATAAATATTTCGACCTGGGTCTTGCTCTTCTCGGCGATCATCTTTTCGACAAAGGTCACTTCATCATGAACCCTTTGAAGATCAAAATAATATGGCATGGTGATATGGCAATCGATATGTATATCAGCGCCATACTTTTGCGCCCGGAGGTTATGAACATCAATCCATTGCGGCTTCCGGTTTTCCTCCAGTATCCGGATGATCTGTTTCACCAGCTCTATATCGGCCTCATCCATCAGGCCGGAAACCGATTTGCGCAGCAATTTATAGCCGCTGTATAATATGAGCCCTCCCAGAAGGATCGACAACAGGCTGTCGAGCATATACATACCGGTAAACTGTATGATCAGCAAACCAACGATCAGTCCGACGCTTGTATAACTATCAGAAAGCAAATGTTTGCCATCCGCTTCGAGTATCATCGAGCGCAGCTTTTTTCCTCTCCGGACGAGGAACGTACCCAGTATAAAGTTTGCCGCACCGGCAAAAGCTGTAATGCCCGCACCGGTCATTAAGAGCTGGATCTGCTTAGGATGGATCAGCGCGTCCACAGCTTTATACATAATGGCGATACCAGCAAAGATGATCAGCGCCCCCTCAAAACCGACTGCAAAAAATTCTACCTTACCATGACCATACGGGTGGTTCTTGTCCTTGGGCCGTGCCGAAAGATAAATGCTGTAAAATGCAAAGGCTCCTGCTACGATATTGATGATATTTTCGAGCGCATCGGTAAGGATCGCATTGGAATGCGTAACGAAATAAGCCACGAATTTGACGAGTGTGATCAGCACTCCGATGACCAGCGCCGCGATGATGGTCCTATTTTTCTGGCGGTTCTCCATTCAGAATGAATATAATATGACCTGTAACCTTTCCGCTTAACACCTGTTCTGCGCGCGTTAAACCCGGTTTTACAGATTTGAGGATACTAATATACGATTACAGGAGATATATAAACGTACATAGTCAAAGTTATACGAACAGGTTCTATGCGTGCTGAAGAATAAAATCTGCGTCTATTTTGAGTTTGGCATAGATGGCTTTCAGGAATGAGATATCCGGCTTTTGCTTGCCGTTCATGATCAGCGAAAGCTTCGTATCGCTTACCTCCAACATTTTAGCCAGGTCTTTCTGCTTGAGCTTCATTTCGAACATCTTCATCTCAATCATCCCTTCCAGTGTGGTGGGCGCTTCCACAGTATATCTTTTGTGCTCGTAATCTTGAGCGAGCAGGGCAAGCTCGCGGATTTGCGCGAGATCTTTTGCAGATGCGCCTTTGCTGCCTTTGGCCATCAGGCTGTTAATTTTTGCCATTACCTCGTTATAATCGGCTTGGTTGTTTATTTTTTTCATCGGTTTCATATATATTGATTAATACAAGAACTTTATCATTATGAATAATAAAACGATGGAAACACGCTGCATTAAACAGATGAGCAATCCGTCAGTTTATCATACTCGGCATGCGTACCTACGAAACGTATGAATATCGTTCTGATATCAAAGAAGATCAGGACAATCAACCGGTATGAATTCCCGCGGATATTAAACACATACCGGTCGTTACCGATCGGATCCACGGAGTTAAACATTTGTTTCATTTCATGATAATTGGCCCAGTTCGCTTTTGTTGCCAAACGGTACCAGTTATTTAATGCATCCTTGGCTCCTGCGTGTTCCAGGATATATTCCCGGAGTGTTCCATAGCTTATTACTACCATAACAAAGGTATTATTTAATTTTAGATTTTAAAAACATTTTTTACATTTTCTAAATTTTTATCCCCATATGCAAGAAGGGAATAATAAAGACGTGAAATTTAGGGCCTTGTAATAAAAGTATAAACCGCATAAATGCTGGATTAAACTGGATGTGATTATCTTTTCATAACTTGCGGAACAGGTAAAAAGCGTCCTATGAAAACTATCAAACTTGTATTCCTTCTTCTTTTCATGCTGGTTTCATCTGCCATCTACGCACAGAACTTCGAGCTGATCTTACTGGGCGGAATGAACGCTTCGCAGATTAATGGCGATAAGCTGGCGGGCTTTGACAAGGTAAGCTATCATGCAGGAGCCGGGATCCGGAGAACGCTGACCAGCAATACTTCCCTACAATTCGAGATCATGTATTCGCGTAAGGGGAGCCGCGATGTGGCAACCTCTTACGATCCTGTTCAGGACACGCTGTTCCGCTTCAACTATATTGATATACCGGTGCTGGCCACCTTCCGGGTATACCAGCAACTGTATGTGCAGGGAGGGATATACGCAGGCGTGCTTGTCAACGCATCGTACGACGACGGGGTGATCGTATCGGATAAGACCAGCGACCTCTACCGTTTAGACTGGGGTGTGGCTGGCGGACTGGAATACCGCATCAACCCGAAATGGCTTGCCAACCTGAGGGTAAGCCAGTCTGTTTTAGACATTAACAAACAGGCGTTTACCGCTTATTACAACCTTGTTTCTTCCTTAGGCATCCGATATATTATCCAATAAATCCGAATTTAGTATCTTAGCCGTTTATTTTTAAAACGAGAACTATTGATGTTAGCATTATCGAACCGGCTAAATCTTTTTGCAGAGTCGCAAACCTTGCAAATGGCCAAAAAGAGCCGAGAGTTAAAGGCACAGGGAATAGATATCATTAACCTGAGCCTGGGCGAACCCGATTTCACTACCCCCGATCATATCAAAGAGGCCGCAAAAAAAGCCATCGATGAGAACTACTCTTACTATACTCCTGTTTCCGGTTACCTGGATCTTCGTGAAGCCATCTGCCGTAAATTCAAAAGAGAAAATGATTTAACCTATACACCCGATCAGATCGTCGTATCTACAGGCGCCAAGCAATCCATTGCCAACGCTATGCTATCGATCATCAACGCGGGCGATGAGGTGATCGTGCCGACGCCTTACTGGGTATCCTATTCAGAGATGATCAAGCTGGCAGAAGGTGTGCCGGTATTTGTACATGCCAATGTAGAGAGCAATTTCAAGATCACGCCAAAGCAACTGGAAGATGCCATCACTCCCAAAACCAAAATGTTTATCTTCTCTTCTCCCTGCAACCCTACCGGGTCGCTGTATTCTAAAGAAGAGCTGGCAGCCTTGGTAAAAGTATTCGAGTGTCATCCTTCCATCTTCATTATTTCAGATGAGATCTACGAGCATATCAATTTTAAGGGTAAGCACGAAAGCATTGCATCCTTTGATTCCGTGAAAGACCGTACCGTGGTGATCAACGGCTTATCGAAAGCCTTTGCCATGACTGGCTGGAGATTAGGCTATATGGCCGCTCCAACATATATCGCGCAAGCCTGCGAAAAGATGCAGGGACAGTTCACCTCGGCTACCAGCTCTATCTCGCAGCGTGCAGCCATTACGGCCCTGGATTCGGGCCTGGCTCCAACCCTGAAAATGGTGGAAGCCTTTAAAAAACGTCGTGATCTTGTATACAAGCTGATTCAAGACATCCCCGGGTTCCAGGTAAGCCTCCCGGAAGGCGCGTTCTATTTTTTCCCCGAGGTCGACAGCTATTTCGGGAAATCTTTTGAAGGGAAAACGATCCATAACGCAGATGACCTTTGCATGTACCTGCTGCACGAAGCGCACGTGGCACTGGTTACCGG
>CALNCF010000013.1 GCA_937875035.1 uncultured Sphingobacteriaceae bacterium
ACCTGCTGCATCATATACGCTGTTGCGCCTCCCGGAACGTCTTCGTCGAAGAACAGCACACGGTTAGTCTTCTTTAATGAATCAACAATGGTATGATGAATGTCGAACGGTAATAACGACTGTACATCGATCAGCTCCACACTGATGCCCACCTCATCTAACAGCGTGATCGCTTCTTCCGCGACACGGCAGCAGGACCCATAGGTTACAATGGTTACATCCGAGCCTTCTTTAAGGATCTCCGGACGGCCCAGCGGCAGGGTGAATTCACCTACGTTATCCGGCAATTGCTCCTTCAGTCGGTAGCCATTCAGGCATTCGATGATGAGCGCAGGCTCATCCGATTTCAGCATGGTATTGTAGAAGCCGGCAGCCTGTGTCATATTACGCGGAACGAGGATATGAATCCCTCTCAGCGCATTGATGATCATGCCGATCGGCGAACCTGAATGCCAGATACCCTCCAGGCGGTGACCACGTGTGCGGATGATCAGCGGAGCCTTTTGTCCGCCCTTGGTACGGTATGACAAGCTGGCGAGGTCATCGCTCAGGGTCTGCAGCCCGTATAGTAAATAATCGAGGTACTGGATCTCGGCGATCGGGCGCAATCCACGCATGGCCAGGCCAATGCCCTGCCCGATGATGGTCGCTTCACGAATCCCGGTATCAGCAATGCGGATCTCTCCGAACTTGTCCTGTAAACCGGCGAAGCCTTGGTTCACATCGCCGATCTTCCCGACGTCCTCGCCAAAGGCGACAATACGCGGATCGCGGCTGAACGCGGCATCGAAGCAAGCCTGTAACAGTTCCCTGCCATCGAGCCATTTTTCTTCTTCCGAATATACCGGCTTTATCTCCTGAACATGCATGGCCGATTCAGCCGTATCATTAAACAGGTTGGAATTATACCGGTCGAAATTAAGGTCTTTATAAGAAGCCAGCCATTGCAGTAAGGCTGCTCTTGCTTCGCCTTGCTCCGAACGGGTCATACGCAGCGCTTTCTTTACGGCTACCATCAGGTCTTTCCGCCCTGCATCCGGGATAGCTGCCAAGGCTTGAGCCACAGCCGTAATGGCAGCGGCTTCGCTGCTTTGAGCAGCCAGCGCTTCCAGCTTCGTTACCGCTTCGGCAATCTCTGCCTTGATCGGTGCGTTGAAATCTTCCCATGCTTTCTTCTGGAGATCGCGTACATATTTCTTCGCTGTATTTTCAAGCTCATCGAGCTCTTCTGCCGTAGCCACAGCTGTTTCGATCATCCATTCGCGCATCTTACGGATGCAATCATATTCCACTTCCCAGGCCAGGCGCTCTTTCGATTTATAACGCTCGTGCGAGCCCGAAGTTGAGTGCCCCTGCGGCTGGGTCATTTCCTGTACGTGGATCAGTACCGGAACATGCTGCTCACGGCAGATCTTCACAGCCTTTTCGTAGGTATCGCACAGCGCGGCATAATCCCATCCGTTCACACGGAAGATCTCGAAGCCTGCTCCTTTTTCGTCACGCTGGAAACCCTTTAAAATTTCTGATATATTTTCCTTGGTGGTCTGGTACCTGGCATGCACGGAGATCCCGTAGCCATCATCCCATACCGAGATCGCCATCGGGATCTGGAGCACACCGGCAGCGTTCACCGCTTCGAAGAAATGGCCTTCAGAAGTGCTTGCATTACCGATCGTTCCGAACGCGACCTCGTTTCCTTTAATGGAGAATTGTTCAAGCTGCGACAGGGCCGGGTTCTCCCGGTATAATTTAGAGGCCAGGGCCAATCCTACGAGGCGCGGCATCTGGCCGGCTGTAGGGGAAATATCGGCCGATGAGTTTTTCATCGCGGCCAGGTTCTTCCAGGAACCGTCATCGTTCAGGCTTCGTGTACCGAAGTGCCCGTTCATGCTGCGGCCTGCCGAGCAGGGCTCTGCGTCCACATCGGTATGCGCGTATAGTTGTGCAAAGAATTCAGAGATGTTCGACATACCGGTCGCAAACATAAAGGTCTGGTCGCGGTAGTAGCCCGCACGGAAATCGCCATTGCGAAAAGCCTTAGCCATAGCGATCTGGGCTACTTCTTTCCCATCGCCGAAAATCCCGAATTTTGCTTTTCCTGTCAGTACTTCCTTTCTTCCCAGCAAACTTGCCTGGCGGCTCTCGAAGGCAATGCGATAATCATTGATCACGATATGTTTGAAATCGTCAAACGAAAGGTGTTGTCCGTTCGCGCTTATTACGTCTTCTCTTTTTTCCCTTGCCATAGTTTTAAATTAGACTTATAAAGGTTACAAAATTAAGGATTCTCGGCAGAAGTGCCCTATATTATGGATTTTTTTCAAAGACGGGCTGCTCCCGGCTGATTATTTATCCTAATTTAGGCTAAGCAAATGATCCTCATGAACAAACCTTTACAACTGCTTTTCCTGCTTTTTTTCTGCCTTCCCGGTATGACCCTTGGTATGAGCGGCGCTTCCGATACCATCACGGTGAG
>CALNCF010000014.1 GCA_937875035.1 uncultured Sphingobacteriaceae bacterium
ATCGTAATGCGTTTGTAATTGTTTTAGCAGCGGCTGCAGGGCCTTACGGTTGCCGGCAGCTTGAAACAAATAAATAATTATTTTACTTTCTCGATCACTTCCACCATGCGCCAGCATTTGTTTTTGGACATCGGGCGGGTTTCCATGATGCGAACAGTGTCACCAATGCTGCACTCGTTCTTATCGTCGTGTGCCATGAACTTGGTGGTTTTCTTTACGAACTTACCATAGATCGGGTGTTTTACCTTACGTTCTACGTTAACGGTAATGGTCTTATCCATTTTGTTGCTGGATACTACCCCAATCCTGGTTTTTCTTAATTTTCTTTCGGTCGTCATTTGTTGAAAGTTTTATACTTCCTGACCGCCTTCCGGCGGAAATGGTGAATGCTAATGTTTAGAATCCCAGTTGTCTTCTGCGCAGTTCAGTCTGAATGCGGGCCAGCTCTCTTCTCATGAAGCGGATCTGCATGGGATTTTCGATCGGCGTTACCGCGTGGCTGAACGTGATCTTTTTCAGGCGCAGGGCTTCTTCAGACAGTTTGTCTTTCAAATCCTGATCGCTCAGGCCTTTAAGATCCAGTTTTGCTTTAGGCATCGTTATTTGTTTATTTCTGGTTATCAGGTTTGTTTACGCTCGGTTCAATATCGCTTACGCTACGTAGTCGCGGCGGATAACGAATTTCACCTTGATCGGAAGCTTCTGTGCCGCCAGTTCCATCGCTTCTTTGGCTACCTGCAGGGGCACACCGTCAGCTTCGAACAGGATACGACCGGGCTTTACTACTGCTGCCCAATGGTCGGGAGCACCTTTACCTTTACCCATCCTCACTTCCAGCGGTTTTGCCGTAATCGGCTTGTCGGGGAAAATGCGGATCCACACGTTACCTTCACGTTTCATGTGCCTGGTCAAGGCTACACGGGCAGCTTCGATCTGACGGTCAGTGATCCACTTAGGTTCCAATGCTTTAAGGCCGAATGAACCGAAAGAAAGCAGCGCACCGCGTTTCGCGTTCCCTTTGATGCGGCCTTTTTGCATCTTCCTGTGTTTCGTTCTCTTGGGCTGTAACATCGTTTATGTTGTTAAAAAGTTGTTGTTAATGAATTTTCGTAAGACCCAACTTATTTGCGCGGGCCACGGTCACCACCTCTTCTCTCGCCGCCACGACCACCACGGTCGCCACGGTCACCACCACGGCCGCCGCGGTCACCACCACGGTGCTCACCGCCCGGACGTCCGCCTTCAGCCTTGTCGGAGATGGCATTCGGGTTCAGGTCACGCTTGCCGAGTACTTCACCTTTACAAATCCATACTTTGATACCGATTTTACCGTATACGGTCAGGGCGAAGAGGGAAGCGTAGTCGATATCCATGCGGTAGGTGTGCAGGGGAACGCGACCTTGTTTCATTTCTTCGGAACGTGCGATTTCAGCACCACCGAGGCGGCCGCCTACTTTCACCTTGATACCTTCTGCACCCATGCGCAGCGCGGTAGCAATCGCCATTTTAATGGCACGTTTATAGTTGATACGGCTTTCGATTTGTTTGGCGATCGTTTCAGCTACGATAGTGGCGTCGATCTCGGGGCGACGGATCTCCAGGATGTTGATCTGTACGTCTTCCTTACCGGTCAGCTTTTTCAGCTCTTCCTTGATGCGATCCACTTCGTTACCGCCTTTACCTATGATGATACCAGGTTTCGAGGTATGAATGGTAATGATAAGCTTACCCAGGGTACGCTCGATCACCACGCGGGAGATACCGCCCTTGTTGATACGTGCGTTGAGGTAAGTTCTGATCTTGTTATCTTCGATCAGTTTGCCAGCATAGTCTTTCTTGCTGCCATACCAATTAGAGTCCCATCCTCTGATGATACCTAACCTGTTACCAATAGGATTTGTTTTCTGACCCATGTTCTGGTTTTATTTGTCTATGAGTTTAAATATATTTTTCCTACAGTTTGCTTAACCTTGTTGAACCGGACGGCTATCAACAGCCAGTGTTACGTGGTTGCTGCGTTTGCGGATACGGTACCCTCTTCCCTGGGGAGCAGGACGCATTCTTTTCAGCATACGGCCGCCGTCAACGAAGATCGTTTTTACGTACAGGTTAGCATCTTCCACCCGTGCTCCTTCATTCTTCACTTTCCAGTTAGCCACAGCGGAGAGCAACAGTTTCTCCAGCGGAGTGCTCGGGTGTTTGGGATGGAATTTCAAAATATTCAAAGCTTTCTCTACATCCAGGCCGCGGATCAGGTCTGCAAGCAAACGCATTTTGCGGGTGGAGGTAGGATTATTGTTCAGCTTAGCTACTGCTTCCATTGTTATTTGTTTCTGAGTGATATTAAGTTTCTTGTTTCAGCGTCCGGTCATTGACTGTTTCCTTCGTCCTTTCAGAATCTCCTTTAGCCGGAACCGAAAACGGGAAACCTTAAAACCGATGACTACATTTTCTTGTTGGCGTGCCCTTTGAAGTTACGGGTAGGAGCGAACTCACCGAGTTTGTGACCTACCATGAACTCTGTTACGTAAACAGGGATGAACTTGTTGCCATTGTGAACGGCAAAAGTGTGACCCACGAAGTCAGGCGTAATCGTAGAACGGCGGCTCCAGGTTTTGATCACCGTGCGTTTGGTGCCTTCGTTCTGTTTCAGAACCTTGTTTTCTAATTTAATGTCTACGTAAGGACCTTTTTTAATGGAACGACCCATGTTGTATGTTTATTTACCATCCCCGTCCCGGTTTTACCCGGAACGGGAACGCGTTAGACGTTATTAAAGTTTTTTACCGTTTTTGCGGCTGATGATCAGCTTGTCAGAGCTCTTGTGAGACTTCCTCGTTTTCAGACCTTTGGCGTATTTACCAGTTCTGGAACGGGGATGGCCACCGGAGGACTTACCTTCACCACCACCCATCGGGTGATCCACAGGGTTCATCGCTACACCACGGTTGCGGGGCTTGATACCTCTCCAGCGGTTGGCACCAGCCTTACCGATGGATTGCAGCGCGTGATCGGAGTTGGAAACGGTACCTACGGTTGCCATGCAGGTATTCAGTACCTTGCGCAGTTCGCCGGAGGGCATTTTCAATACGGCATATTTTTCTTCCTTGTTGCTCAGCTGGGCGTATGCACCTGCGGAACGCGCAATGGCTCCGCCTTTACCGGGCTGCAGTTCGATGTTGTGAACCACGGTACCCAGGGGCATATTCTTCAGCGGCAATGCGTTCCCTACTTCAGGAGCTACGTCGGCACCGCTGTTCACGGTAGCGCCAACCTGCAGGCCCTGGGGAGCGATGATGTAACGTTTCTCACCATCTGCATAGTTCAGCAGGGCGATGAAAGCGGTACGGTTCGGATCGTATTCGATCGTTTTAACAGTTGCGGGAATACCGGTCTTGTCGCGCTTGAAGTCAACGATACGGTATTGTTTCTTGTGCCCGCCGCCGATGTAACGCATGCTTCTACGGCCTTGTGCGTTTCTACCGCCGGTTCTCTTTGCCGGAGCCAGGAGGCTCTTTTCAGGCGTGTCGGAGGTCAGCTCTGCATAAGCATTACCAATTTTCCAACGGGTACCGGCTGTAATCGGTTTGTATTTTTTCAGTGCCATTTTCTACTTAATTCTAAGATTTAATAGACTATTGTTTAATTGATCTGTATATACATCCAGGTTAACGGCTTACGCCGCTAACGGCACTGGTATATTATATGTTAGCATACAGATCGATGGATTCTCCTTCTGCCAGCGTCACCACTGCTTTCTTGAAAGAAGGCTTGCGGCCGGAGATAAAACCGGCTTTGGTAAAACGGGTCTTGTTCTTCCCGGGCATTACCATGGTGTTCACTTCTGCTACCGACACACCGTAGAAATCTTCTACTGCTTTCTTGATCTCCAGTTTGTTGGCTTTCTTGTCAACAATGAAGTAGAAGCGGTTGAACTTCTCAGTCGCCTTGTTTACCTTCTCCGTGATCACCGGTTTGATTAAAACATCAGACAGTTTCATCTGTTAGTATTTTATAGTTTGCCGGACTGAAACCGGCCTTGTTGATTGAATTGATTAAGCTTCTACTACAGTCTCGTCTTCAGCGAAGATTTTGGCTGCGCTCTCCGTCAACACCAGGAAGTTGGAGTTCATGATTTCGTAAGTGTTCACGTCGCTCAGCACAGTGGAGTCCACGGTGGGGATGTTGCGCAGTGACAGGTATACGTTATCGTTGTACTCGGGCAGTACCACCAGGGTTTTCTTGCCGTCAACGTTGATGTTCAGGTTGGAGAGGATGCTCTTGAACTGTTTGGTTTTAGGAGCGTCCAGCTTCAGATCTTCCACGATGATGATGGAGTTCTCTTTCGCTTTTACGGACAGGGCGGAGATTTTCGCCAGATCCTTCACCTTACGGTTCAGCTTGATGTCGTAGCTGTGCGGTTTGGGACCGAAGATGGTACCACCACCTTTATACAGCGGGTTACGGATGTTGCCTTTACGGGAACCGCCGGTACCTTTTTGCTTGTGCAGCTTGCGGGAAGCACCTTTTACTTCGGCACGGGTCTTTACCTTGTGGGTACCCTGACGCTGTGCGGCGAGGTACTGTTTCACGGCGAGGTAAATCACGTGATTGTTCGGCTCAACGCCAAAGATCTCCTCGGGAAGCTCAATGGTACGACCGGTTTTCTTACCTTCTATATTTAAAATATCGATCTGCATGTTACTTCTGGATTAAAACGATTGAACCATTGTGGCCGGGAACGGAACCACTTACCAGGATATAATTTTTCTCGGCGAAAATCTTAACGATTTTCAACCCTTTCACTTTCACACGTTCAGCACCCATCTGGCCTGCCATGCGCATACCTTTGAATACGCGTGAAGGATAAGAGGAACCACCCACGGAACCGGGAGCGCGCTGACGGTCGTGCTGGCCGTGCGTTTTTTCACCCACACCGGAGAAACCATGGCGTTTTACAACACCTTGGAAACCTTTACCT
>CALNCF010000015.1 GCA_937875035.1 uncultured Sphingobacteriaceae bacterium
ATGGTCACCATTTTGGTATAATCCGAGAACATGCTGATGCAGTATTCCGCGCACTCTTCGGAAGTGGCATTGCCCAGCGGCGACATCTGGTTGGCATATTCGAAGAACCCGTCGAATCCTTTAACCCCTGAACCCGCAGTGGTATAGGTCGGCGATTGTGAAATGGTATTGATCCGCACTTTACGGTGCTTGCCGTAATGGTAGCCGAAGCTGCGGGTAATGGATTCAAGCAATGCTTTCGCGTCTCCCATGTCGTTATAATCAGGGAATACACGCTGTGCCGCGATATAGGTAAGGGCTACTACGGAACCCCACTCGTTCAGGGCGTCTTTCTTCCATGCGGTTTGCAGCACACGGTGTAAGGACATCGCAGAGATGTCCAAGCCTTTGTGCATGAACTCATGGTTCGCTTCTGTATAATGGATGCCTTTACGCACATTGATACTCATTCCTACCGAGTGAAGAACGAAATCGATCTTGCCTCCCAATACTTCCATCGACTTCTCGAACAGGTGATCGAGGTCTTCCATGCTGGTAACATCCGCAGGAATGATCTCTGCCTGGCATTCTTCTGCCAGCTTGTTGATCTCACCCATACGTAATGCAATCGGCGCATTGGTCAGCGTGATCTTCGCACCTTCTTTGACAGCGTTCTGGGCTACTTTCCAGGCAATCGAACTTTCGTTCAATGCACCGAAAATAATTCCGCGTTTGCCGCTTAATAAGTTATGTGACATATTTTAAGATTTAGTGATTCGAGGTTAATTTAGTACGAATTACGAATTAATTCTTATAAGATACAAACGAAATTACTCAATAACCACCGCGGTTCCGCTGGCGGTAACAATGAGCATGTTGTTAATGGTTTCGTAATCGAGGTCGATCCCGATCACTGCATTGGCGCCGAGACGGCGGGCTTCATCCTGTATTTCTTTCAGGGCGATGTCTTTGGCTTCTTTCAATACCTGCTCGTATGAGCCGGAGCGTCCGCCGACCACATCACGGATCGAGGCGAAAATATCACGGAAAAGATTGGCGCCAAGAATGGCTTCCCCGGTAACGAGCCCGGCATAGCGCAGGATCCGGCTGCCTTCAATGTGGTGTGTGGTGGTTAAGATCATAACTTTTGTATTTGTGAATAATGTTCAGTTATCGCTCTAATAATTCTTTCGCGTTGGAGATGGCATTCGCGCCGGGATCGTCCCCGCTCAGCATCTTGGCAATTTCCAGCACACGCTCTTCTTCATTCAATATCTTCATACGCGTATAGGTCTGCGGTCCGCTTACCTCCTTGTATACGAACAGGTGAGTTTCACCCTTGCTGGCCATCTGCGGCAGATGGGTGATGGCGATCACCTGTAAAGACGAAGACAGGCGTTGCATCACGTTTCCTACTTTCAATGCCACTTCACCGGAAACCCCGGTGTCTATCTCATCAAAAATAATGGTAGGCAGTGCCGTATGACTTGCCACAAGACTTTTGAGGCAAAGCATCAGCCTGGATAATTCTCCCCCCGAAGCAACCTTGTTCAGCTCTACCGGCGGGTATCCTTTGTTGGCAGAGAACAGGAAGCTCACCTGGTCAATACCGTTTGGTCCGAAGGATTCAACAGGGAGTATATGATTCTCTATTTTCAGGGTAGCATCCGGCATGCCTACTTCTTTGAGCAGGAGTGCGGTTTCCTTTTCTATTTCACGGATCGCTGCCTGACGGTCTGCGGATAATTCTTTGGCCAGGGCCATGAGCTGCTTGCGCAGCGCGCTCAGTTCCTGTTCCTTTTGTCCGATCTCGTTATCCAGCGAACCGAAGGACTGCAACTTATCGCTGATCTCCGAGAAGATGGACAAGAGCCCGGCATTATCCGGTACCCGGTGCTTTTGCTGGAGCCGGTACAGCAGGTCCAGGCGTTCCTGCACCAGCAGCAAACGTTCCTGGTCGGTGCCTGTTTGAGCGGCGATCTCTTCCATTTCATCCGCGGCATCCTTCAGTTCGATCTGCAGGCTTCTCAGGCGTTTGCCCAGCTCTGCGATCTTTACACTGAATTTTTCCAGCGACTGTATTTGGTGAACGGCTGACTTCAGCTGGGTGTCGAGCGATTGCTCATCTTCTTTCAGTGAAAAGAAGACCTGGCCGAGCGTCCGTTTAATCTCTTCCGCATGGCTCAGGGTGTTCAGCTCATCCTCGAGCGAAAGCTGTTCTTCTTCGCGGATGGAAGCCTGTTCCAGCTCATCGAACTGGTATTGCAGGAAATCTTTTTCGGCTGCGGCCGTGCGGCTTTGCTCCCGCAGCTCTTCGAGGCTGGATTGCAATTGCCTGCATTTGCGGTAAGAGGTATGGTAGTTCGTTAATAAAGGCTGGTGCTTACAGATGCTGTCGGTCACCATTAGCTGGAAATTTCCTGTATTCAGCGCCAGGGTTTCGTGCTGGGAATGAATGTCGACCAGTTGCTCGCCGAGCTGTTTCAGGATCTGCAGGGTAACGGGAGTGTCGTTAATGAAAGAGCGGGAACGTCCGTCTGTGGTGATCTCGCGGCGCAGGGTCGTGTGCTGATCATAATCAAGATCATGTTCTTCGAAGAAGGGTCTGAGCTGGTAGGCAGAGATATCGAACACACCCTCGATCACGCATTTTTCCGCGTGGTTGAAAAGTGATTTGCTATCGGCACGCTGGCCGAGGATCAGGGACAAGGCTCCGAGTATGATGGATTTCCCGGCCCCGGTTTCCCCCGTAATGATCGTTAAACCCGCACCCAGATCAATCGAGATCTCGTCGATAATCGCATAATTCCTGATAACCAGCTTATTCAGCATAACAAATAATCCACAGTTTTTCTGCTAAAATAGCTGAATAAAATGATATCGGAAACGGTATTTGTACAGTTAATTCCGCAGGATCTGCTGGTACTTCGACATATTGCTCGGGTCGATATCCGAAAGGGTTTGCACCACCTTAGGCTTCTCGGTAGGAAGCGCCTTGGAGAAGATGTTGACCAGCTCTTCATTCTTCGTGGAGAAGAATACGTTCATCAGCATGGAGTTGGGACGATCCCTGTATACTTTCTGGAGATTAGGCAGGCAATCGATGATCTCTTTCCGACCGTTGTCGATATTCTGGTACATCACATCGAGCCCGAGGCGGTGATATTTGTAAATGGTTTCGCGCAGTGGCTTAAAGCTGTTGTCGAGCAGGTTCTCGACCAGCAGGAAACGGTTACGTGTGCCGTCGAAGGCTTTCCAGCCCTTGCCCGACTGCGAAGACGCATTGCTTACTACGGTTCTCGCTTTCTCGAAATAAGGGGTCCCGCCCAGCGGGGAATAGGAATCGTAGTCGAGGCCGATCATGATGTACACATAATAGGCCAGCAGTGAGGTCAGGTTTGAGCGGCTTTCGTTGTCGCTGTATTCCAGCGCCTGGTTCTCTACATAACGGAAGCTCCAGTTCTCGTCGATATAATTCAGCAGGGTCGAATTATAGGAAGTATTGTAAACAGGTCTGCTCGACTGGATCTGCGCGGTGGCGTCGTACTCATCGCTGGATACCTGTTTGGTAATATTGATAATGATATTGCAGTCGATGCGTTCGTTATTCTGGATAATGTCGCTGGTCCATTTCCGGTTGTTCACGAATTCGAAGATCGCTTTCTCCATCTCTTCGAAGATCCGTTTGCTGTTGCTGTTCACATCCAGGTCTTTGGCGACGGCAGTAACCTTTACCTGGCAGTTCAGGTCCTGCGCGAAACCGGGCGAAGCAAACAATACAGTAAACAGGAAGATGATGACTTTTCTCATGAACGGATTAAGTTTGACAGTTGATCAATAATATCTTTCGCGACTTCTTTTTTCGATTTTAAAGGAAAGGTTACCGGCGCTTCGTGCTTCGACAGGATGGTGATCTTATTGGTATCGCCTCCGAAGCCTGCACCTTCATCTTTCAGCGAGTTCAGCACAACCAGGTCGGCGTTCTTGCTTTCCAGCTTGGCCTGCGCATTCGCCAGCTCATGCTCTGTTTCCAGTGCGAATCCTACCAGGATCTGGGAGGCTTTTTTTATACGGCCCAGCTCTGCGGCTATATCCTTCGTTTTCTGAAGCTCGAGTACTAACGTTGGTTCTTTCTTTTTTATTTTCTCCTTTTCGGCATGAACGGGTGTATAATCGGCTACGGCTGCGCTCATAATGGCAATATCAGTCTGTTCGAAGAGCGCGACGGCCCGTTCGTACATCTCCCCGGCAGATTGTACCCTGCTCAGGTGAATACGCGGGTGGTTTACGCTGAGGTGTGTAGGTCCGCTGACCAATTGCACTTCGGCTCCACGTGCGGCACATTCCTCGGCCAGCAGGTAGCCCATCCGTCCGCTGGAATGATTGCCGATAAAGCGTACCGGGTCAATGGATTCGTAGGTGGGGCCTGCGGTAATAAGGATCTTCCTGCCCGCGAGGCTGGCATGCTGCGCGATCTCCTGTTCCAGGAAAGCGATGATCTCTTCGGGCTCTGCCATGCGGCCCTCGCCCCAAAGCCCGCTGGCCAGCTCTCCGTTGCCGGGAGCGATCTGCTTATTGCCGAAACTAAGCAGGCGATCTATGTTATCCCTGGTAGCCGGGTGACGGTACATATCCAGGTCCATGGCCGGGGCGAACAGAACAGGGCATTTCGCCGAGAGATAAACCGCCATCAGCAGGTTATCGCAAATACCCCCGGCCATTTTGGCCATGGTATTTGCGCTGGCAGGAGCGATCAGCATATAATCGGCCCAGAGGGCCAGGTCTACGTGATTGTTCCATTCGCCGTTATCTGTTTTATAAAAAGAGGTATAGACCGGTTTTTTAGAAAGGGTGGATAAGGTCAGCGGGGTAATGAACTCGCAGGCGCTTTCGGTCATGACCACCTGCACCTCTGCCCCGGCCTTGATCAGCAGGCGCACAAGGAATGCTGATTTGTATGCAGCAATGCTTCCACTGATACCAACAAGAATGTGTTTACCTTTCAGCATAAAATAAAATTGCCTCTCAAAGGAGAGGCTTTTTATTTAGATTATCAATATTTAATCGAATACTATTCGTCTTTGTTGTTACGGAAGTACACCTTGTCTTCCAGGAATTCCTGGGTTGCGAGGAGTGTCGGCTTAGGCATCCGCTCATAATGCTTGGAGATCTCGATCTGTTCCCTGTTCTCGAATACTTCTTCCAGGTTGTCGTTCGAAGATGCGAATTCCTGCAGCTTGCTGTTTAATTCTTCTTTCAGAGCCGCAGAGATCTGGTTCGCTCTTTTAGATATGATCACGATGCTTTCGTACAGGTTCCCGGTAGGCGCGTCAAGATTTCTTACATCTCTGGTGACGGTAGTAGCCGGTGCGTTGCTTTTTGTATTAGTCATTTTTCGAAGTATTGGCTGATTTGTTTAACTGTTCCAGTTCTTTGCGACTGTTATCGTAAAAGGTTTGAGCCTCTTTAATGAATTTAGAGGAGCCGTACGAATCCACAAAGTTCTGATAATAATCGATAGTTTCCAAATATCTTTCCGATTTTTTGGATTCTATGCTGTTCTTGGCATATAAAAAACTGGATTTAATGGTCAGGAATTCCATTTCCTCTTTATAAGGCGTGTCAGGGAAATCGTCGATCGAGTTCCTGAAGGCATAAATGGCCGATTTATAGTCGCCTATATTATAATAGAGCTTGGCATTGGTATACGATTTGGATTGCAGCTTGTTCCTCAGCTTGTCGATCAGCTCGTTGCATTCGGCTACCCGGGTGCTGGTCGGGTACAGGTTAATGAACAGTTGCAGCGATTCGATCGCCTTATAGGTATTCTCCTGGTCGAGGGTATATTCCGGCGAATCCAGGTAATAGCAATAGGCCGACATATACCGGCATTCTTCCGCGCGGGCGCTTCTCGGGTAGGTTTCCGCGAATGTTTTAAAGTGATACCTGGCGGTAATGAGGTCCTTCAGTCCATAGTGGCAATAGGCATAGTAATAAT
>CALNCF010000016.1 GCA_937875035.1 uncultured Sphingobacteriaceae bacterium
CCGGATGAAGAGAAGAATATGGATGAAGAGGAACGTTCGGAAGAACATTTCAGGAAGATGCCATAAGCACGGATCTGCTTAGACGATGCGCTTAAATTTCCTATTATTGTTCCATGGAATTCGGAAGAGTCGATGAAAATACCCTAGACCAGGTTCACTTTAAGCTGCCGGACGACGGAAGCTTTACCTCATCCTTATTAAAGGCTAAAAAAGAGAAGCCTGGGTTTGAGATCAGGGTGGGCTGCGCAAAATGGGGCCGGAAGGATTGGGTAGGTAAGCTTTACCCGAAAGGTACCAAAGACAAGGATTTCCTGGAAGAATATGCCAGACAGTTCAATTGCATTGAATTCAACGCGATCTATTACCGCCTGCCTGACCAGGCCCAGATCGAAAGCTGGGTAAGTAAAGTAGGCGACAATTTTAAATTCTGTCCGAAGTTTACAGACGCCATCACCCATATCAGGCGCTTAAAGGAAGCGCGGCTCGAAACCGACCGTTTCCTCGACAGCATACAGGCCTTTGGCAAACACCTTGGCCCTTTGTTCCTGATGCCCCACCCGCAAATGGGGAGTAAGCACTTAGAAACCATAAAGGATTACCTGCTTTCCCTACCCGAAGACCTCGATGTTTTCCTGGAGCTGCGACACCCCGACTGGTTCGGGAGCGCCGCTTTCACCGAATTGCTGCAATTCTGTAAGGATCACCGCAGGGGTATGGTGATCACCGATACGGCGGGACGACGGGATTGCGCGCATATGCAGCTCAGCACCCGCGAAGCCTTCATCCGCTTTGTTGGGAACAGCCTCCATCCTACCGATTACACCCGGATCGACGATTGGGTACAGCGGATCAGGAGCTGGAAAGCCCATGGGATCGAAAAAATATGGTTCTTTATGCACCAGCACGAAGAGCTTTATTCGCCCGAGCTGTGCGTATACCTGATCGAGGCCCTCAATAAAAGCTGCGGTACGGCATTAACTCCGCCCCGTTTATACAGTCCGCAACAAAGCCTTTTTTAGCACCTCCAGGGCACTTTTCTCAAACATGACCCACAGATGACACAATACCTTGCCTATGGTATTGCAGTTACAACACGTATATGCTACTTTCGCAGTTTAGATTAAGTCTAAATAAATTACATCCCGCTATTGTGAAGATCCTCATTGCTGACCATCAATATCTCTCGAGAGAGGGGCTTAAGCAGGCATTACAGGCTGAAAAAGGCTTTTCTGTTGTCGCGGAGGCTGTGGATCACAAGGAGCTGTTCCGCCAGGTACGCAAGCACAAGCCCGATATCGTCATCATCGATTATCACCAACCCGAATATTTCAGCCCGGAAGACATTGCCAGCCTGAAGCGCAGCGACCCTTCCATCCGCATCCTCGTGATCTCTTCAGATCAGAACAGAGAGCAGATATTCAGGGTGTTAGATATGGGCGTGAAGAATTTCCTTACCAAGGAATGCCGCCAGGAGGAGATCATAAAAGCCTTGCAGGCTACCGCTGCGCATGAAAAGTTCTTCTGCCACCGGGTAATCGACCTGATCCTGGAAAGGCAGGTAAACAAGAGTGACCTGAGCGACAACGGGCAGCTGAGCGAACGGGAAACGGAAATTATCCCCCTGATAGCCCGCGGACTGAGCAACCGGGTGATCGCTGAGCAGCTGAACCTGAGCTATCATACCATTACCACCCACCGCCGGAACATATTCCGCAAGCTGGGTGTGAAGAACGTATCGGAGTTGATCGTGCACGGGATGCGCACCGGGCTGATCTGAGACGGGGAAAGACAGTAAAAAATACCTTAGTGAGGGTATGTATTTTACTTTCATCGGGGTATTGCAAGACCAGTTCGCTCGACGCATCTTTGCGCTGTTTAGAATAAGTCTAAATAAAAGAATATAACTATCATATAAATTGAACATCAAAATGAAAAAATTTTTACTCCCGGTCGTTGCCGGTTTAATGACTTTAACAGCTACTGCACAAACTGTACAGCAAGATACCGTTGCTGTGGGTGCGGGTTATGCAAACCAGGTATGGTACAGCTTAGCGAACGGAATACAGGGTTCTGCTCCGAAAAACAACTGGGACCTGGCATTTAACGTGGTAGGCTCCAGCAGCTCGATCCATATCAATACCATTACAGGAACCACGCTTTGGATCTACCCGAAGGGTGATACTGCTGATTGGGCAGGATTAGATACTACGGGCCTGGCTACCTGGGGTAAGCTGGATAACTCGGATACTTCATGGTTCGTAGGCGCTTTCGATGCGACTACTGACCCTGAAAACGACTTCGACTTAGGTTGGGGTGTATACAACATGGTGAACCATCACGTAGTGGGCGACAGCATCTATGTAATTAAGCTGGCGAACAACACCTATCAGAAATTATGGATCGAAAGACTGGCTTCAGGCGCTTACTATTTCCGTCACGCCAACCTGGATGGCACGAACGAAATGCAGCACAGCATTGTAAAGACCGACTATAAAGGCAAGAACTTCGCCTATTTCTCCTTACAGAACCATGCAACGCTCGACCGTGAGCCGGCTTCTGCCGACTGGGACCTGGTGTTCACTCAGTATGCGACCATCCTTCCGGGTTACGGCGCTTACTCTGTAACAGGTATCCTCAGCAACAGAACCGTAAAGGTTGCGAAAGTAAAGGGTGTGGATGCGGCAAGCTATAACGATTTCGGTGCGCATACCTTCGCTACAGCGATCAACACGATCGGCTATAACTGGAAAACATTTACCGGCTCTGATTATGCCATAACCGATTCACTGGTACACTTTGTAAAGGATGTAAAGGGTGATGTGTGGAAAGTGGTATGCACCGGTTTCGGCGGAAGCTCTAAAGGTGAATTCATGTTCAGCAAGGAGAAGATCGCTTCTGTAGGTATTGCAAAAACCACAGCAAGCACTATCCCGGTTGTATTATACCCTAACCCGGCACAAGGTGATAACATTACCCTGATCTACGACCTGCAGGAAGGTGTGCAGTCTGCCCATATGGATGTATTCAATATGGCAGGACAAAAAGTGTACAGCCAGTTGCTGAACACAGCAGCCGGACTGAACCAGGAGCAGGTATCGCTTGCGTCATTCACAGCAGGTGTGTACATGATCCGCATCCAGGCTGATGGTCAGCAAAGTACACAAAAGCTGATCGTACGCTAATCATTCAGTTTCATCATCCATATATCCCTCTCCTGTTCAACCCGGGAGGGGGATTATATACGCATATCAATTATGAAAATACGATCATCCGCTTACAGTTTCTATACATTACTTTTCCTGCTACTCGTGTTCAGTGCCTGCAACCAGGCGAGCCGTACAGCGGGAATCGTCATTAAAGAGGATACCCGCATTGTTTCCCTGAACGGGGCTGTTACCGAGAATCTTTGCTTACTGGGATTTGAAAAGAATATAGTGGGTGTGGATGTGACCAGCACCGCTCCCCAAAGCATACAGCAGCTACCGAAGGTGGGCCATACCCGCCAGATCCAGGCCGAAGCGATCCTTTCGCTCCATCCTGATATCGTATTCGGGCTTGCCAAAGAAATTAAGCCTGAGCTAAGGCACCAGATCGAATCGACCGGCGCTAAGCTGATCCTGTTCGACCTCGATTACTCGGCAGAAGGCGCCAAACAGCTCACACAGCAGATCGCCGATACCACAGGCGTTCCGGAAAAAGCCGCAGCCATCATCAATAAGTTCGACGAGGATATGGCCAGGGTAGAGAAGCTGCCTGTGCAGCCTAAGGTATTGTTCATTTACGCGAGAGGCGCCGGTTCCTTAATGGTAGCCGGGCAATCGACCATGCTCGACAAGGTGATCGGCTACGCCGGAGGGATCAACGCGGCACAGGGCTTCACCGAATTCAAAGCATTAACACCCGAATCGCTGGTAGAATTCAACCCGGACGCGGTGCTGCTCTTCTCTTCGGGCTACGAAAGCCTGCAAGGAGAAAGCGGACTGCTCGCATCTCCGGGCATGATGCAGACCAATGCCGGAAAAAATAAAGCATTCATCCATATGGATGGACATTTCATAGGCGGAACCGGACCCGAAACCGGGGCTGCGGTGTATGAGCTGAACCAGAAATTAAAAGCGTTGCTGAAATAGTGAACAAAAGATCGAACCGTTTACTCCTTTTATTATGTATTGTGCTGGTGATCGCGGCGATCGTATCCTGCATGACCGGCGCCGTCCATGTCAATTTCAGCGACCTGGCCGGCATCCTTTTAAATAAGGCCGGGCTGAACGCGCATCCGACCCATACCGCGCAGCACGAAGCCATTGTATGGGGTATCCGTGTGCTGCTAAGCATCGCGGTAGGCTCTTCGCTGGGCATCTGCGGAGCAGCCATGCAAGGCCTGTTCCGTAACCCGCTGGCCGATCCTTCGATCATCGGGGTATCTTCGGGCGCCACACTGGCCGCAGCCATCACCATTGTGCTTGGCGCGAGGTGGTTCGCTCATTTCCCACTGATCGTACAAACCTCTTCCCTCTCTTTCTTTACCTTCTGCGGTGCGCTGGTCGCGACCATCTTCGTGTTCTCGATCGCGGTGAACCGCGGACGGGCAAGCGTTTCGGGCATGCTGCTGGCAGGGATTGCGGTGAACGCATTCGCGGCAGCCTTTACCGGGCTGCTCACCTTTGTAGCGAACGAATCACAATTGCGTAGCCTGACCTTCTGGACCCTGGGAAGTCTTGGCGGCGCCACCTGGACTTCGGTCGGGTTGATGAGCGCAGTATCCCTGGCCTGCCTGGCAGGTCTTGCGGGCCTGCACAAGCCGCTCAACCTTTTATCCCTTGGAGAACAGGAAGCGCAGCATACCGGGGTCAATACAGAGAAGCTAAAGAAACGCATCATCCTGTTCACAGCCATTGCCGTAGGTACTTCGGTAGCCCTGTGCGGGCTGATCGGGTTCGTGGGGCTTGTAGTGCCTCACCTGATGCGGATGATCGGTGTATCGGATCACCGCTTCGTATTGCCGGCTTCTGCCATTGGCGGAGCCGCTTTACTCTGCATTGCCGATACCACTGCCCGTATCATCGCCATTCCTACCGAAGTTCCGGTGGGTGTGATCACCGCCCTGATCGGCGCGCCGTTCTTCCTGGTGATCCTCGTCCAACAAAAACAAAAAAACGATCTGATCTGATGCTGAACGTAGAGAACCTGTCTTTCCGCAAGGGGAATAAAACGATCCTGAACAAGGTGAGCTTCCGGCTGAGGCCGGGCGAGTTCATGGCGATCCTGGGCTCGAACGGGGCCGGGAAATCCACGCTGATCAAGCTGATCACCCGGCAGCAGGAAGCCAGCTCGGGAAGCATTCATTTCCGCGACCGGGAGCTCCACAGCTATAGCATGGAGCAGCTGAGCACCGAACGCTCGGTGCTGACACAGCAGCTGAACCTCGCCTTCCAGTTCACGGTGGAAGAAGTGGTGATGATGGGGCGATACCCTCATTTTAAAGGACAGGCACGTGAAGAAGATGTACATGCCGTACGCAAGGCCATCCATCATTCAGAATTAAGCAGCTATACCAACCGGGTGTACAATACGCTTTCGGGCGGTGAGCAGCAACGCACCCAGATCGCACGGGTCTTTACCCAGCTCGACGAGGGTGAGCAGACAAGCGGCAAGCTCCTGCTGTTGGACGAGCCCCTGAACAACCTCGACATCAAGCACCAGCACGAAGTATTGCACCGTGCCATTGAATTCGCGCACGAGGGTAATATGGTGATCGCCGTACTGCACGACATTAATATGGCTACGCAGTATGCCGACCAGATCCTGATGCTGAAAAAGGGTGAGCAGCTGGCTTACGGACCGGTGGAGAAGGTGATCCGCCAGGACCTGCTCGAAACCTGTTACGACATGCCGGTGCACATTATGAAGCACCCGCAATACTCCTGTCCTATGGTATGCTTCGGCAGCAGGCATCATGCTCAGGCCGTGCGCATCAAAGAGCAATTGAACAACGAATTAATAACCATCGAACCATAAATAAAATCCAAAAACGAAATGGAAACAAAAGCACAATCATTAAAAGAGCAATGGGCAGAGTTGAAAGCACAGCAGGCGCATTTACGTATCCGCAACGCGGCTGAGCAATTAGGTGTGACGGAAGTAGAGCTGCTTGCCACGCAATGCGGAGAAACCGTAACGCGGCTACAGCCTGACTTCAAAGCGATCCTGAAAGAAATCGAAAGCCTTGGATGGGTGATGGCGCTGAGCAGGAACAATGATATGGTTCACGAGCGTAAGGGTGTTTACCTGAATGCCGAGCTGGATAACCCGCATGTGGGCCTGTTCGTAGGTGAGGATATCGACCTGCGTATCTTCTTCGCAAGCTGGGCATCGGCTTTTGCTGTGACAGAAGGCGCCGGCGACAAGATTCGCCGCAGCATCCAGTTCTTCGCGAAGAACGGTGAAGCGATCCATAAGATATATATGACAGAGAAAAGCAACCTCGATGCGTTCGAGGCCCTCGTAAAGAAATATACCAGCGAAGACCAAAGCCAGCAGGAAGTGCTGACCGCGGGCCCGAAGGCTCCGGAGCAGGAATTACCCGACAGCGAGATCGATGTGGTTAACTTCCGCAACGACTGGGTGAACTTACAGGATACCCACCATTTCTTCGGCCTGCTGAAAAAATATAAAGTAACCCGCACACAGGCCTTACGCCTGGCCCCGGAAGGCAATTACGCTGTGAAAGTAAACAGCAATGCCTTACGCGCTACCCTGGAAGCAGCAGCAGCGAACGAAACATCCATCATGGTATTCGTAGGAAACCAGGGAATGATCCAGATCCATACCGGTCCGGTGAAAAAACTGGCAGATTACGACGCATGGTTTAATGTACTGGACCCTGATTTCAACCTGCACATGCGTGAAGCAGCCATTGCAGACGCATGGGTGGTACGTAAGCCGACAGAAGACGGGATGGTGACGGCCTTAGAATGTTTTGATCAACATGGAGAACAGATTATTCAATTATTTGGTAAGCGTAAGCCAGGCGTTCCGGAAATGGATAGCTGGAGAACACTTATTGCTGAAGTGGAATCACAAAACAAACATGTGTAATCCTGTTATACTTCATCAATATAACAAGGGGTATGTATGCTGGTGCCCGCAATGCGACTATATTCATGTCGCGTTCGGCACCGGCATATTACTGCTCCGTCCTGAACAGCTCTTAAATTTCTCGGAGGTGATCGCGCATGACCTCCAGACCTATACCGACCCTGCAAGCAGGGAGCAAAAAGCATTTGTGTACAGCACCGACAGCGAACGTGTACGGATCGTGCTGAATTATAACGAGCTGGTGGAGCTCCGCCGCATGCTGTGCGAATCCATCCTGATGTACGAAGTGCATCAGCTGTTAAAAGAGCCCTCCGGAGACTGACCGAAGGGATGAATGAATCAACAAAGAACATGAGATTTTTATTCTATATACTGATCCTGGCCTGCGTAACCAACGCAGCCTCCGCGCAGCACATCCGGGTGCTATCGGCAGATGACCGTAAGCCCATTGCCGGTGCGCATATTATCCTTAAGGGAATGAAGGGTGAGCAGCTGCAGGTGCTGCTGACCGAAGCCTCCGGCAGCGTTGAGGTTCCTGAAAGCCTGGGAGCCAAACACCCAAAATACCAGGTTTCCGTTTCCATGCTGGGCTATAAGAAGATCAGCGATACCCTTTCGGTAACCGAATCGAAAACCTATTACCTGCAAAGCGATAACATCTCCATCAACGATGTGGTGGTGACCGCGCAGTACGCGCCGAACAGCGCGGAAAACAGCATTCACAAAGTACGCATCATCGACCAGAAAAAGATCCAGAGCATGGCCGCCGTAAACCTGCGCGATGTGCTCTCGAACGAATTGAATATCCGGATCTCGCAGGATAACATCCTGGGAAGCAGCATGAGCCTGCAAGGCATCAGCGGGGAGAACATCAAGATCATGATCGACGGGGTGCCTGTGATCGGGCGGCAGAACGGGAATATCGACCTGACGCAGATCAATATGAACGACGTGGAGCGTATCGAGATCGTGGAAGGTCCGCTGAGCGTGAACTACGGAACGAACGCCCTGGCGGGAACCATCAATATCATCACCAAGAAAACATCTGAATCTGCTAAGGAGCTCACGCTCTCCTCCTACAACGAAAACATCGGCACCTATAACCTGAGCGCCAATGCTGCCTTCAAGATAAAGAAGAGCCGCCTGAGTGTTTCGGGTGTGCGCAACTTCTTCGACGGCTGGAACCCGGACGATGCCTACTGGCCTGATTTCTCTGAGCAGCACGCAGACGCTAGCCGCTTCAAAAGCTGGAAGCCGCGTGAGCAATACCTCGGAAGACTGCAGTACAACCAGCAGTACCGGAACCTGCTTTTAGGCTATAAGGGTGAATTCTTCCAAGAGAAGATCACGAACAGGGGACTTCCGCGCCTGCCTTATTTTGAAAGCGCGTTCGACGATTATTACCACACCACCCGGATCGACCAGGCCATCTCTGCGAATGGTAAGATCGCCGAGAATAAGAACATCAGCCTGATCGCGTCCTATAATTATTACAAGCGCATCAAGAATACTTATATCAAGGACCTGACCACCCTTCAGCAGGAGCTGACCCAGACGGCCGGCGACCAGGATACCAGCGGCTTTGAGCAATGGATGACCCGGGGCAGCTATTCCACTTCCAACGAAAACTCATGGATCAATTATGAGCTGGGCTATGATGTGAATTATGAAACCGCCGAAGGCGCACGCGTGAAGAATTTCCGCCAGGACATGGGCGATTATGCCCTGTTCTCTTCCGCAGAAATTTCCCTGTGGAAAAGAGTGATCGTAAGACCCGGCCTTCGCGTAGCCTATAACACGCAATACCAGGCACCACCGGTACCCTCCCTGCACCTGAAATACAAGATCGGCGACTTCAACCTGCGCGCTTCCTATGCCTATGGCTTCCGCGCGCCTTCGCTGAAAGAGCTGTACTTCTATTTTGTCGACATCAACCATAACATTGTAGGAAATACCGGGCTAAAGGCTGAAAACTCCAATAATTATTCAGCGAGTATGACCTATAAAGAATCAGGCGAAGCAAGCTTTAACCAAAGTGAAATAAATATATTTTATAATGACATCAAACAGTTAATCAGTCTTGCCCAAATGGGTTCTGAATATACCTATGTAAATATTGGTAAATATCAAACTTTTGGTTTTAATACAAACCAATCGATCGTATGGCACCATATAAAGGCTTCTGCAGGGACTTCCTACACGTACTATTATAACATAGAATCAGAAATAAACAGCAGCATAAAAAGCTATAGTTTAGCCAACGAATACCGGATGAGCCTCCTATATGAGTGGAAAGAACAAGACGCAACTATAGGTGTCTTTTATAAGCGTCAGAGTAAGCTGCCGGGCTTCAGCATCGACACCGGCGGTATGGTGACTAGCACCTATATCGACCAGTACCATATGCTAGATCTGACCTTGAGCAAACTGTTCTGGAAGAAGCAGCTCGGTGTCTCCGTTGGATGCAAGAACCTCTTGGATGTGAAGAATATCAACACATCCGCCAGGTCTGGCGGGGTACACAGTACGGGCTCATCATCCATGCCGCTGGCAACGGGTCGTATCGCTTTTGTTAAACTTGATCTTTACCTGAAACAATAACATGAAATCATTTGCCTGTTTTTCAGTCCTGATACTTTTTATTTTTTCTTCCTGTGAGAAGAAAGAGATCGCCGTACCCAAGCACGAAAGCGGTGATGTGACCACCGCGCAGGTGCACATGGGTTCGGATTACAAATACCAGATCTGGTTCGACCTGGGTACGAACAGCATTGTGAAGACCAACCTTAAGACCGACTGGGATATTTCCTTCGACTGCTCGGATACCAGCAGCTGGGTATTTCTGAACACCTCGAAGATGATGACCGCCGCGATCAGCAACAGCTCGCTGTTCGAAGATGTAACCTCGCGCAGCG
>CALNCF010000017.1 GCA_937875035.1 uncultured Sphingobacteriaceae bacterium
GGTGAACATCGGGCAACCCATCTCGCACCGCCTTGATCACCTGCTTTCCGGTGTACGCGCGCAGGTAGCGGTCAAGATCTTCGGGAATGACCTGACAGACCTGCGGATCCAGGCTTCCCGCGTGAAGGAAGTCATGAGCACGATACCCGGTGTGGTGGATGTGCAGCTGGAAAAACAGGTGCTGGTTCCGCAGCTGGTGATCCGCATCAACCGCGATGCCCTGCAACGTTATGGCATCCAGGCAGGCAAGGTAGCCGAAGACCTGGAGATCTTTTATAACGGCCGGGTGACCGGCCAGATCCTCGACGGGCAAAAGACCTTCGACATCCTGCTGCGCGCCACCGATGAAGACCGCAGCAACCTGGAGCATATCCGCAATACGCAGATCCATACTTCCGACGGTAACCTCATTCCTTTACAGCAGGTAGCCGACATCGAATACACCAACGCGATCAACTCCATTTATCATGAAAATACGCAGCGGCGTATCGTGGTTTCCTGCAATGTGCAGAACCGCGACCTGGGCAGCACGGTGAAAGAGATCCGGGAGAAGATAGGATCGGATGTCGATCTGCCCGAAGGGTTCTTTATCCGTTACGACGGGCAGTTCGAGAGCCAGCAATCGGCCTCGAAGCTGATCCTGCTGCTGAGCATCTTTTCTCTCGCGGGAATTTTCCTGGTGCTGTACAGTCACTTCAAATCTTCGAGGATCGTATTACAGGTGATGCTGAACATCCCGCTGGCGCTGGTAGGAAGCGTGGTAGCGGTCATGCTGACCGGCGGCACCTTTTCCATCGCCACGCTCGTCGGCTTTATTACGCTGACCGGCATCGCTTCCCGGAACGGCATCATGATGATCTCTCATTACATTCACTTAGTCGAACATGAAGGCGAAACCTTCGGGAAAGATATGATCATCAGGGGTTCGCTGGAACGCCTGGTGCCCGTGCTGATGACCGCGCTGGTTGCGGCCCTGGCGCTCATCCCCCTGACCCTCGACGCTTCGGCCTCGGGCAAGGAGATCCTGTACCCGGTAGCAACCGTGATCCTCGGCGGACTGGTAAGCAGCACGCTCCTGGACATGATCGTAACGCCAGTGGTATTCTACCGTTTCGGAGAGAAAGC
This sequence comes from uncultured Sphingobacteriaceae bacterium, assembly GCA_937875035.1. GTDB lineage: Bacteria > Bacteroidota > Bacteroidia > Sphingobacteriales > Sphingobacteriaceae > CALNCF01. Next base: position 1,126 of record CALNCF010000017.1, read on the forward strand.
ACTGCACACTTATTTTCAGAATAAGAAAAGAGAGTTCTGATCCCTCATCCCGGGGTAAGCTGCTCAAAATAGCAGGCCCCGGGATCTTTAATAAAAATCTCTGCATGGTAGTTTGTATATTTAGTCAAACTGCCTTCGGGGACATACCGTTGGCACAGATGTATCATACGCATGGAAGAAATGATCTCTCAACCGGATGAATACCAGTTCTGGTCTTTAGATACCGATACGGTCCTGAAGAAGCTCCGTACGGGAAAGGATGGCCTGCCCGAAGAGGAGGCCGCACGCCGCCGGCAGCAATACGGCAGCAATACGATCTCTTCACAGCAGAAACAATTACCGTTGCTGCTCTTCCTCGGCCAGTTTAAAAGTCCGATCACTATCCTGCTGCTGCTCGCCGCGGTGCTTTCCTTCTTTTTGCAGGATCGTACCGACGCGGTCATCATCATGATCATCGTTTTCTTCAGCAGCATGCTGGGGTTCTGGCAGGAACGGAGCGCGGGGAACGCGACAGAAAAATTACTGGCGATGATCCGCATCAAGGCCTGTGTAAGACGCAGCGGAACCGAAAAAGAGATCCCGGTAGAAGAGCTCGTGCCAGGTGATGTGATCCTGCTCCGAGCCGGCGATATTATCCCTGCCGACTGTCTCCTGCTCCGCTCAAATGAGCTCTATACCGATGAAGCCACTTTTACCGGGGAGACTTTCCCGGTAGAAAAACAAAGCACCGTATTACCGTCCGATACCCCTTTGGCTAAGCGCTGCAATTCCCTGTTCATGGGCGCGCATGTGATCAGCGGAACGGCTGAGGCGCTCGTGGTTGCTACGGGGCTGCATACCGAGTTCGGACATATCAGCCAGCGCCTGCGTACACATGCGCCTCTGACCGAATTTGAAACCGGCATCCGTAAATTCGGCTACCTGCTGATGCAGCTTACCATCGCGCTGGCCCTGCTCATCTTCGGCATCAATGTGATGCTGCAAAAACCGGTACTCGATTCTTTCCTGTTCACCCTTGCCATTGCCATAGGGCTTACCCCACAATTGCTTCCCGCGATCATCACCATTAATCTGGCGCAGGGCGCACGCAGGATGGCCATCCGGCAGGTGATCGTGAAGCGACTGAACGCCATTGAAAATTTCGGCAGCATGGATGTGCTTTGCTCTGATAAAACGGGTACGCTCACCGAAGGAAAAGTAAAGGTACACCAGGGCATTAACTACGCCGGCCAGGAATCTGCCCGCGTGCTGAGCCTGGCCAGGGCGAACGCTACCTTGCAGCAAGGCTTCCGTAACCCGATCGATGCCGCCATTGCGGCGCTGGATATTCCGGCGGAGACCAGCACCCGGATCGATGAAATCCCCTATGACTTTATACGCAAGCGGCTTACCCTGCTGGTCTCTTCCGCAGAAAACCCGGGGCTGATCATTACAAAAGGAGCTGTAAAGAATGTGCTGGATGTATGTACGATGGCAGAGGATGCCGGGGGAAAGGTGATCCCGATCGAAACCGTATCGGCGCAGATCCAGGCAACCTACGAGCGCTTCAGCGCCGATGGCTACCGTACCCTTGGCGTTGCGTTCAAGCCTCACCTCAGCGGGAATATCATCCATAAGGAGAATGAAAAGGAAATGATCTTTGCCGGGTTCATCACCCTTTACGATCCGCCCAAGGCGGGCATACGCGAAACCGTGGCCAGCCTGTCCGGACTGGGGATACAGCTCAAGGTGATCACGGGCGACAATGTGCTGATCGCAAAAAGCATGGCGGCACAGATCGGCATTGCCAATGCCCGGATCCTTTCGGGCAGCGAGCTGCTCCTCACCAGCGACGATGCCCTGCTGAACCTCGCCGTAAGAACCGATGTTTTTGCGGAAGTAGAGCCCAACCAGAAAGAGCGGATCATACGGGCCCTTCAAAAGGCAGGCAAGGTAGTAGGCTATATGGGCGATGGCATTAACGATGCATCCGCGCTTCATGCTGCCGATGTAGGCCTTTCGGTAAACACGGCCGTTGATGTAGCGAAAGAAGCCGCCGATATTGTACTGCTCGACCAGGACCTGGATGTATTACAGGAAGGCGTAAAAGAAGGGCGGCGCACCTTCGCCAATACGCAGAAATATATTTTCATGGCTACGAGCGCGAACTTCGGCAATATGTTCAGCATGGCCGGGGCTTCTTTCTTCCTGCCCTTTCTTCCTCTTCTTCCAAAGCAGATCTTATTGACCAACCTGATGACAGACCTGCCTGCCATGGCTATCGCCACCGACCAGGCCGATGCCGACTGGATCAGCAAGCCGCGACGCTGGGACATTGGCTTTATCCGGCGTTTTATGTTCGCGTTCGGCATACTCAGCTCGGTGTTCGACTATCTTACATTCGGGGTATTACTGATGATCC
>CALNCF010000018.1 GCA_937875035.1 uncultured Sphingobacteriaceae bacterium
AAAGCACAGATCCTGTTCGATAATAAATTCAAGCTGGCAAACGGACCTGCTCCTGTAACGGTGAACGCGGTTCCTTTGGATGGAAAGATTGTTCTGGCGCTTGAGGTTACGCACAAAACAGAAAGATATGATGAAATGGAGCTTGATAATGAAAGCTTATCATCTTTCAGGTATACATTCCAGGGTTATAAGATCTATCAGCTTAGAAATTCAAGCGTGAATGACCTGAGCAATCCTACAGATGCTGTGGAGATCTTCCAGGTGGATGTACGTGACTCAGTGACGAAAATCATTAACCAGGTATACGACGCATCTACTTCTCACTTCAATGCTTATGTGATGGTAGAAGGAAAGAATCTGGGTATCCGCCACATCTTCGATGTAACGAAAGATGCATTTGCAAGAACTGCGGATAATGCAATTGTGAATCAAAAGCCGTATTACTTCACGGTAATTCCTTATGGTTTCTCAGGCGCAAGTCCATATACGAAATACCTGCCAAGCCGTATCACCAATGTATATACTGTGGTGCCACGTAAGCCATTGCTGAACGGAACGACCAGTCTGAACATTGCTTCAGGTGTGCCGATGACTAAATATGATGGTGCCGGAAATGGTGGAAACGTATTGGATATTACTCCTGAATCAGAGGCAGAGATCGTTGCAAATGTGAAAGCATCGAATGTGAAATACCAGTTAGGTAAAGGCCCGGTTACGATCAGGGTATACGATCCGAAGCTGATCCCTGATATGAACTTCAAGATTGTTTTCAGGGCAGATATGAAGGGATATCAACTTCTGAATGCAGACAATGGAAACCTGCTGATGGAGTCTGATACAACCTATGACATGAATAACCAGCTTACCGATAATGAGCAGATCGCAGAGGTCAGAACCGTGGATGGCTTGGGAAGGATCACGAAGAGAGTGCCGTTAGGATTCACGATCAAGGCGAACAACACGGTAAGAAGTCCTGGTGTAAGCAGTAGAGATAATAACGGCTTCCTGGAAGCAACGCTGACCTATACTGATCCAAACAAAGGATGGTTAGCGGGAATTTCGAATGAGGAAACTGCCTGGATCGACGGAGGTATTGCTTTAGATACAGCAGGTGTGTACCAAAATGTTCTTTCCGGAACATGGGCTCCATACCGTGTGATCAAAGCTGTTGCCAACAATACGCCATGCTTCGATGCGATCTCAAGAACGCAAAGTATATTACAGAATACAGCGAGTGTAGACATTGTCTTCACATCAGACAGTAGTAAATGGTCACATTGTGTGGTTGTTGAAAGTAATAATGGTGCAGAGATCGATCCGGTGAATGGTCAGAAACGACTGAACCTGAGATCCGACGATATTGGCTATGGAGTGGGCAGAGGCCGTTTCCCTGGTTATGCAATTAACATGGAAACAGGTGAGCGTCTGAACATCTTCTTCGCTGAAGCATCTGCATTGGTAAATGACAATGGTAACGACATGTTATTCAATCCGTCTACCAACCGTTCGGCGAACAGAACCGGTGGTCGTCATTTTATCTATGTTCACTCTACGAAATACGATTCATGTAAAACGATCTATAATGCGCTTGTTGGTCCGGGTAACGATATTAAGAACCCGCCATTAGCAGGAAAAAGAGCAATGTACGCTGCTGTACAGTGGGTATCAGTACCTGCTACCGTACCGCACACTACATTCCTCGACACGGATGCAAGAGTACGCTTACGTGTAGCTAAACCGTATGTTAATTATGTTGGTGATGGATCAAATGCTGGTGCTCCAAGCTATACCTTCAACACCAAGGAAGTTATCGGACGCAGATATGGCTCTGAAAGCGAAAACAATGAAAATGCATTGGATGCGATCAGAATTGTTCCTAATCCATACTATGCGAATTCAGGTTATGAAGCCAGTGCGAACGACTTTAAAGTAAGATTCTCAAACTTACCTGTAAACGCAACAATCTCGATCTTTACTGCAGGTGGAACACTTGTAAGAAGACTGACAAAGAGCGATGCAGATATTTCATATTTAGATTGGGACTTACAAAACAGCAACCGTATTCCGATTGCGAGTGGAATGTACATTATCCACGTAAAAGCGGATGGATGGGGTGAAAAGACCCTGAAGTGGTTTGCCGTAATGAGGCCTGTTAGCTTTGATAACTTTTAATTAACCTAATTGACTAATTAGTATGAGACACTTTTATAGATTAACATATATAGCTCTTTTATCTGCTGTTCCATTTATGGCAACAGCAGGTGACGAGAGAGCGGGAACTGCGGGAGCTTCAGAGCTTCTCATTAATCCCTGGGCGAGAAGTTCAGGGTTCGGGGGAATGAATACTGCGATGGTGAGAGGGGTAGAGTCAATGAACGGAAATATCGGTGGTCTTTCATTCCCCAAGAAGACGGAAGTGGTATTTACACATACGAACTGGCTTTCCGGATCGGGTGTGAACATCAATGCATTCGGTCTTAGCCAGAAAGTGGGCGCTTCCGGAGCATTAGGTGTTTCCGTGATGTCTGTAGACTTTGGCGATATCGATATCACAACCTACGACAGACCTGAAGGTGGGATTGGAAAGTATTCTCCCCAGTTCATCAACTTCGCGGTAGGGTATTCCAAAACCTTCTCTAACAGTATTCACGGAGGGGTGTTGGTAAGAAGCTTAACCGAATCAGTTGCGAACTCTAAGGCGCAAGGCATCGTATTCGATGCAGGTATCCAGTATACCGCCGGCGAAGACGATAAGATCAAATTCGGCATCGGTATCCGTAACGTAGGCTTGCAGATGATCGTGAGCGGCGATGGTCTTGCATACGACTTCACCGATCCTGCTACCGGCAGAAACTACAAGGCGTTTAAGAAAGCGCAATCTTTCGAGGTTCCGTCATTATTAAACATTGGTGGTTCTTACGATTTCAAATTAACAGAAGATCACCGCCTGACCGTATTAGGAAACTTTACATCCAACTCATTCTCCGGGAACCAGATCGGTCTTGGTGCTGAGTACGGATTCAAAAAATTCTTAATGCTGCGTGGTGGTTACAATGCAGAAAGCGAAAACCTGGATCCGTCTAAAAGCCTGAACGTACATAACGGGATTTCCTGTGGTGGTACCTTCGAAGTTCCTTTGAACGACAGAGGCATGACATTCGGTATCGATTACTCGTATCGTGTAACTCACCTGTTCAACGGTACGCACACTTTCGGAGCAAGAATTACTTTATAAAAATTTATACATTTGTATGATAAAGGAAGGCTGTATGCAAATACAGTCTTCTTTTATTTTCATAGATATTGATAGGATAGGAGATTTTAATAATGGCAGAGTTTACTTACTTCACCCAGGAAGGGTTAGAGAAACTGAAAGAAGAGTTGATTCAGTTGAAATCACAAGGAAGAGCGAATATTGCAAAGCAGATCGCAGAAGCGCGCGACAAAGGAGATTTGTCGGAAAATGCAGAATACGATGCGGCTAAGGAAGCGCAGGGTTTGCTGGAGCTGAAAATTTCCAAACTGGAAGAGGTATTGGGTAATGCACGAATTATCGACGAGTCGAAGCTGGATACAAGCAAGGTGCTTGCCTTGTCAATTGTAAAAATCCGTAACGTAAAGAACGGGGCAGAAATGTCGTACCAGTTAGTATCTGAAAAAGAAGCAGACCTGAAATCGGGTAAGATCTCGATCAAATCACCTATTGCTAAGGGCTTATTGGGTAAGTCGGTGGGTGATAAAACAGAGATCACTGTTCCGAGCGGAGTGATCGAATTTGAAATTATTGAAATATCAAGATAATGGCCACTATCTTCTCCAAAATCATTGACCGGGAAATTCCCGCGCATATTGTAGCCGAAACAGATCAGTTCCTGGCTTTCCTGGATGTGAACCCGGTGTCGAAAGGGCACACGCTGGTGATCCCCAAGAAAGAAACCGATTACATTTTCGATATGGATAATGAAGAGTACGCAGCCCTGATGCTGTTCGCGAAGCTGGTAGCGCAGGCGATCAAAAAAGTGGTGCCCTGTACTAAGGTAGGGATCGCGGTGGTCGGCCTGGAAGTGCCGCATGCGCACGTTCACCTGGTGCCGATGAACCAGGTTTCAGATATGAACTTTTCCGGCCCGAGAGTGGTAATGACTCCCGAAGAATATGCAAGCTTGGCTGCCGGGATCCGTGCCGCCTTTTAAGGCTTGATCACCTTCCCCGGGTTGTCGGTCAGAAAGGCTTTCCAGCCGGTATGCTTTTTATCTCCGGAATCACCTAAATCCTTTTGCAGGAAATGACATACAGCTGCCGCGAGTCCGTCGGTGGCATCGAGATAAGCCGATTCTTCCTTAAACAATAAAAGCTTCTTAAGCATGGCTGATACCTGCTCCTTGGAAGCATTTCCGTTGCCTGTAATCGATTGCTTGATCTTTTTCGGGGAATATTCCACAATAGGAATATTCCGGTAGAGTGCCGCAGCCATACTTACTCCCTGTGCCCGGCCCAGCTTCAGCATCGACTGTACGTTCTTGCCGAAGAAGGGAGCTTCTACCGCTACGAAATCAGGCTTGTGCTCTTCGATGATATCGAGGACGCCTTCGAATATCTTCTTAAGCTTCATCGGGTGGTCATCGGTCTTGCCCATCTTGATCACACCCAGCTTGATCAGCTTCATCTGCGTTCCCTGCGTGTGTATCAGTCCGTATCCGGTAACGGATGTTCCGGGGTCTATTCCTAAAATGATCTGTTCTTTCTTCATTCCACCATGCTATCAAGGCTTAAAAATAGAGATCGCGCTTCAAATTTTTGTAATTTGCCGCATATATTTATGACGCTTGGGCATTACCACAAAACATAAAAGGATATATACCTGGCTATTCAAGGCGCTCATCCTGACCCTTACCATGGGGTATATCCTTTACCAGCTGAAGAGTCCTTCTACCCGGGAACAATTCAGCCGGGTCAGCCTGGTGCTCACTTCTCCTGGCGCAATATTGATCCTGTTGCTGGTATTATTCATGATGCTTCTGAATAATATGGCAGAAGCCTGGAAGTGGAACTACCTGGTGAACAAGGTCCAGAGGTTGTCGTTTCGAAAGGCGCTCTCGGCAGTGTTTGCCGGGGCGAGCATTGGTGTATTCACGCCTAATAATCTGGGAGAATTTGGCGGAAGGATCTTATACCTTGAAGAAGAGCACCGGGTACAGGGTGTGCTCATCACCTTCCTGTCTTCCATCTCCCAGATGGTGATCACCATCACCGTGGGGCTATTGGCTTTCATCCCGTTTTACCTGTATGTGCTGCCGCAGCAGGTATTGGATCCTTGCTGGGTAACTGCCGCGATATTGATCCTGGTAATTTTGGTGATCATATTGTTTTTAAACATTCATAAGGCAGGTGATCTCCTCTTACATTTTTCCTTTTTTCAGAAGCGCAGCCGTTACCTGGTTTTCCTGCGGGAATACAGCTCGTCTGATCTGGCATATACGCTGTTCCTGTCGC
>CALNCF010000019.1 GCA_937875035.1 uncultured Sphingobacteriaceae bacterium
GACGGAGTGCATTTTGGCTACCGGAGCCCACAGGCGACCGACCTCGAATCGGTGTATAAAAAATCAAGATCGGAAGGCTTCGGTACGGAAGTAAAACGCCGTATTATGCTGGGTACCTTTGTATTAAGCGCCGGTTATTACGACGCTTATTATGCCAAAGCCCAGAAAATGAGGCGCCTGATCAGGGATAAATCCATAGAAATTTTAACGGATTACGACCTGGTATTGCTGCCTACAGCTCCTACAACGGCATTTTCGCCGGGAGAGAAGACCGACGACCCTGTGGTGATGTACTTAGCCGACATTTTTACCGTTCAAGCTTCATTGTCTGGTTTACCGGCAATCTCGGTTCCCGTTGAACGTCATTCAAATGGGTTATCGGTTGGTTTACAGCTTATTGGGAAGAAGTTTGGTGAGCAGGAAATGCTGGCTTTTGCAAAATATCTCATGCAGAATTAAATATTATTCTTATTTTGTGACTTTCGCCCTACCCGGAATGTAGAAATTAAAATAAATAGTTCATTTACCAGAGCGCCTCTGATAAAAGGAAATAATGAAGAAAACAAAAATCTCCCTTATCGCTGTACTTACTTTTGTATTGGGTACAGCCGCCCTTCAAACTTACGCTGCCGACGGTACGCACGAGGACAAAAAGTCCCAGGAAAAATCAAAAAGCACAGAGAACCCGGATAGTACATTTGTCGTTCCGGATGTCAGTCTGAAAGAGCTGGACATCGCTCCACGCTTCGAAAACTTCATCTACCAGCGTCGCCTGGATTCCATTCAATGTTCTATCCAGCTGGATTACAACAACTTTGTTCAGGCTTATATCGATCTGTACGCTTTTCGTAAAAGACAACAGGTAGAACGCATGCTGGGCTTATCGGAATATTATTATCCGATGATCGAAAAGGTATTCACCGAACAGAATATTCCTACTGAATTTAAGCATCTGGCTGTAGTGGAATCAGCATTGAACCCTTACGCCGTATCGCGTGTCGGCGCTACAGGTATGTGGCAGTTCATGTTCACGACCGGTAAGATGTATGGGCTGAAAGTTAATTCACACATCGATGAGCGTAAAGACCCATATAAAGCGACGGTTGCCGCCTCTAAATATTTCAAGGATATGTATGCGCGCTACGGCGATTGGCTGCTGGTGATCGCGGCTTACAACTGTGGTCCGGGTAATGTTAACCGCGCCATCCGTAAATCGGGTGGAAAGAAAGACTTCTGGTCGATCCGTCCATACCTGCCGGAAGAAACAAGGGGATACGTGCCCGCTTATATCGCAGCAACCTATATCATGAACTTCTCCGAAGATCATAACCTGTACCCGAGCTACCCGAACTTCAGCTTTGAAAACGATACCGTTCAGTTTAACAACCCGGTTTCTTTTAAAGACATGGAAGCGCTTTGCGGGGTTACAATAGATGAGCTGAGATTATTGAATCCATCCTATAAAAAAGACTTTATTCCCGCTTACGGTAATGAAACCTTCTCGGTAATGGTACCGGCTACGAAAAAGCATGTGTTCCTGCAGTCGAGAGATACGCTGTACCGTTCGTTCCCGGTAGAAATGCAGGGTGACGCGGTGCTGGCGGTGAATACAGATCCATTCCTGAAAGGAACTTTCACCAAGACGCATACCGTGAAGAAAGGCGAAACCATCAGCCGTATCGCGGCGAAATACCAGGTGAGTGTAGCCGATGTACGCAAGTGGAACAACCTGAAAAAAAATACGGTATGGGCAGGCCAGAAGCTCAAGATCAAGCGTGAAACAGAATCGGCTCCGGTCATGGCGAAGAATCCTGCCAAACCTAAAGATGCCCAGCTGGCGGCAGCTGCGAAATCATCCGGGGAAACCGAGCGCGTAAAGGTGAACAAAGAAGTAACGAAGACACACGTGGTGAAAAGCGGGGAGAACCTGAGCCTCATCGCGAAGAAATATGATGTGGGAGTAGAAGATCTGAAAAAATGGAACAAGCTGTCATCTTCCAGGCTGATGGCAAGCCAGAAGCTGAAAGTGATCCGTACAGAAGAAGTATGGGTGACCAGGGCTGTTCCTGCGAAAGAAAAAGAACGTACAGAGAATGCTGCAGAGCTGGCATCGAATGATAAAAAAGAAAAAGCGCCTGCTGCGAAAACAGGCAACGATGAAGTGGAGATCGTAATGGTTCCTGTTACGGTAACCTATGCGGTCAGATCGGGTGATAACCTGAGCAGCATTGCCGGCAAGAATGGCGTATCTGTACAGGACCTGAAAGAATGGAATTCGCTGAAAAGCACTAAGCTGCTGGCCGGACAAAAGCTGAAGATTCGGACAACCGAAGAAAAAGTAGTGGTTAAGAACGCGCCTGCGCAAACCGAAGAAGCGGTGGCTGTGAAGACGAGCAAGGTTCCGGTACGTTCTGTGAGCGACGACAAGCAATTCGTTTACTATAAGGTAGAAGCAGGTGATACTCTTTGGAGCATCGCGAAAAGATACGAAGGCATGACAGTAGAGAAGCTGAAAGAGATGAACAACCTGAAAAGCGATGAAACACTGAAGGCCGGGATGGTATTGAAAGTAGATAAAAAGGGCTGATCGGCCTCACAATAAAAAATAAAAAAAGGGAACGGATCCGTTCCCTTTTTTTATGCGGTAAACAGGCTTAGTTCTTGATGAATTTGGCCACGCATACACCCTTTCCGGTCTGGGTCCTGACCAGGTAGATGCCAGCCGGAAGCCCTGAAACATCCAGCTGGTTTCCGTTCAGCTCTTTGTGCTCGATCAGCAACTTACCTTCCAGGCTGTAAACGCTGATTTTCATATTCCTTTCGTTTTCAGCAGCGATGTAAAGCGTATTCCCGGCAGGGTTCGGATAGGTCTTCAATACCCCGTTCTCCTTTTGTCCGACTCCGGCATATAACGGATAGTTCCGGTATTCTTCCTTCATATAACCCTTGATCGGGAAGCCGTTATACGATTCGGTAATGACCTCCAGGGCACGGCCATGCTCATCATAGGTGTTGGTGTACACGTATTGGAATGCCAGTACCCAGTCGTTGTTCGATGCATTCCATACAGCGCTTTCGGTCGCGCGGCCTTGCGCATCGTATATGTTCACATACTTGCTTTCCGGGAGCCATTCGGTATCGGCCTTTACATCGATGTAAGCTGTTGAGCTGCCGTGCGAGCTGTAGTCTATCGTATGCCTGCGGAAATCGATCCAGCTGTCGATAATATAAGCCTGCTTTACCAGGGTATCATATTGATTCAGGCTGTAGTTATGCCAGGAGAACAGCGTGTCGCGTTCGATCAGGTCCCATTCGTTCGC
>CALNCF010000020.1 GCA_937875035.1 uncultured Sphingobacteriaceae bacterium
CGGTCCTGCTCATCAATACTGATGCTGCACAGGCTTCGGATCAGGGAATTCGCGAGGGGTTTGGCCCAGAGCATATCACCATTGGCATTAAGCTTACGGAAGAACACACTGATATCTCCTTCCATACCCAGCCAGTAAATATGATTTGCCGCATCCACCGCTACGCCGAGCCCCAGCTCCGATTCCATCGGAGTGGATGTTGAACGCAGCCATAACATATGCCCGGAAGAGTCGAGCTTTACCAGCAGGGCACTTGCCGTATGTGAATGAGGATTGACCAGGGTATCCCCTTCCACGACCAGGCTGTCCATAGATGCCCCGGATACCAGCAGGTTATTATCGTGATCAACGAGCATTTGAAATACGCGTCCTGTGCCTTTCCAGTAACGTGTCCAGAGCAGCGCACCCTCACTGTTTCTTTTCGTGATAAACAGGTCACCTAAAGATCCCGGCACGTATTTTCTCCGCGCCTGCACTGTATACATTTCCATCCGCGTCGGAAACGTGGTAGAACAGCTCAGCCCGGGTATAGTGAGGGAAGGTCAGACCCCAGCTGGTTTGCTGGGCCTGTGAGGCAGTGATGCTACATAAGAGCAGCCATAACAGTAAGATTCTTTTCATATCATGAACGGGTAGTTAAACCCCGGATGCACAAATATAATACCGCATTCCGAAGACATTACCCCTTGCATCATAACAAAGACGAACACGAGGCAAAACAAGCGTTCTCTCGAATAAAAAAGCACCCTGCCGAGGATGCCCGGACTGTATATAAATTAATACAGGAATGATCAGCGGTTCACGGTTAAACGAAAACCAACCCCGTGGTAATTAATGATCTCGATGGATGGATCAAGGGCTAAGTATTTGCGCAAACGGGAGATGAATACATCCATGCTCCGGCCCGCGAAATAATCCTCGTTGCCCCATACCTGCCTTAGAATATCTTCCCGCTTTACGGTGCTCCCCTGCTGATCAGAAAGCAGCTTAAGCAACGCTGCTTCACGCGCGGTCAGCTTCCGTTTCCCTTCTTCATGTGACAGATCAAGATTGTTCGCGTCGAACACGAACTCCCCGATGCGCAGCATCCCGGTTATTTTCTCTGCCGACCTGCCGCTGCGTTTCAGGAAGACATTCACACGCATGAACAGTTCTTCGATGCTGAAAGGCTTGGTAATATAATCGTCGGCGCCTACTGTAAAGCCTGCCAGGCGATCCTCTTTCATACTCCGCGCTGTGAGGAACAGCAGCGGTACTTCCTGGTTGATCGCACGGATCTCGCGAGCCAGGGTAAAGCCATCCATCTTCGGCAGCATCACATCCAGGATACACAGGTCGAAGGAGCCTGAACGGAATGCGTCGAGCGCCTGCTGCCCGTCTTCACACAAGAGAATATCGAGGTCGCGGTATTCGCCGTTATCGCGGATCACAAAGCCCAGGTTCGTATCGTCTTCGGCCAGTAATATTTTTGGTCGCTGTTCTTTCATAGCTTATTTCGTACGGGTAATGTTACGATAAAAGAAGAACCTTTGCCTGGTTCACTCCATACTTTCACGCTGCCTTTGTGGAGACGCGCGATCAGCTGTACATAGTTCAGCCCGATACCGAAGCCCTTTACATTGTGCACATTCCCGGTAGGCACCCGGTAAAATTTATCGAAGATCCGCTTCTGGTGCTCACGGGAAATGCCAATGCCGTTATCGCTGAAATTCAACGCGACGATACGGCCTCTATTCTCCGAGGAGATGATCAGCTCCAGCTCCTCTCCGCTGTACTTAATGGCATTATCGAGCAGGTTGGAGAACAGGTTAGAAAGATAGAAGCGGTCGGCATACACCATCGACTGCGCGGCTTCCAGCCGGAACACCACACGGATCTTTTTATGCTCCGTATTCGCCAGGATATTATCCACCACTTCTTTCACCAGCTCCTGCACATCCAGGTATTCACGGTTCAGGCGGATCGTGGTTTCGCGGCCGGCAAGAGAAAGCACACGCTCTACCTGCATCTGCAAGCGGTTCGCTTCATCCAGGATGATGGTGGCATAGTTGACCAGACGCAAAGGTGTGGAAGGCATACGCGGGTCTTTCAACGTTTCGGCCGAAGCGCTGATGATCGCCACCGGGGCCTTGATCTCATGCGTCATATTATTGATGAAATCGCGCTGCACTTCCGAAAAACGTTTCTGCTTCAGGATCACGAACAGGCTATACGCAAAGAAGACCACCACGAGCAGCAATACCCCTGAAGAAAAAAGCCAGAGGCTCATACCGCTTACCAGGCCTGCCGTTTTATAAGGGAAGTATACCGTGAAATAATAATTATCTTCGTCGAGCACCGGAAGCGAACGCGTACGCATGCCCTCCATGCTTCCTTTATCATCGCCACCTACAAAGCCTCCGTACACCATGTGCTCATGCGCACAGTCGAATATCCGGTATTCAAAGCCCTGCGTGATATTGAAACGGCTGAACTCCGTTTTGAGGTAGTATTCCAATACATCCGCATTGATGCGATCGTTCACCATCACGGCAAAATAATTCTTCTCCACCTGCTTCACCGGGTCGGGGGGCAGGTTGGGTGTGTTGTTGTATTGCAATACGCCTTTCACGGTTTCGTTCAGCGCGATGTTCAGGTTCTTGTTGAATTCCTCTTCCGTTTTATCGAAAGCTTTCTTGAACCAGTACACCTGCACCAGCACGATACCGCAGATCGACATAATAGCGAGTATCACAAATATTTTGATCGTTCGTCCTCTCATCGGTAAGGCAAATGTATTGTATGAAAGCAGAATCCTTTATTCCGGCAGCGACGTTAACATATCGTTAACAAAGATTCGCTAATCGTTAACAAAGATTATGAAAAGCGTTGTGAAGATTTGCATAACCAATATTTAAAATCATGAAAAAACAACTTTTACTTCTGATGAGCTTTGCAGCGCTTGCCTCTGCGGCGGGCGCGCAAACTACCAAACACACAACGGTTTCGGGAGAGGTCGTTGCGAACACAGCAGATGAGCAGCCAGTTTTCAGCTGGGAAAAAAGCACGTACGATTTCGGCAAGATCACGCAGGGGAAACCCGTAAGCACGGTCTTTCATTTCACCAACAGCGGCAAGCAGCCCCTGGTCATCAGCCAGGTGAATACCACTTGCGGCTGTACCGTGGCCGACTATACCAAAGAAGCCGTATTACCCGGCAAGAAAGGATCGGTTACCGTAACCTATAATGCCGGGGCTAAAGGAGTCTTTACCAAGACCGTTACCGTGCATGCCAATACCAGTATGGAAAGCCAGTACCTGAACATCAACGGCGAAGTCGTAACCGACCCGGTTACCCGGTAAGGATAACGCACTGAAACAAACACCATAAAAATTAAACGGGAACGGAAACACCATAACCGCCTTGATGAACAGGGTCGTTATGGTGTTTTTAATTCTGATCTTTCTTCTACTCTTGCAAAGCCATTGGAGTTTTATCTTCTACTTTTACCTTAGTGGCAAACGTAGGAAAAAAGAATATTCTTTCTCCATTCACAAAATTTGTATACTCATCATCTGTCATATATATCAATCCTGGTTTTTGACATTTTTTTCGTCCACAAATAGATGATGTATTTGAAGAGTATCCAACAGGATAAGCATAATAAGTGTAGTTATGTTTATTACCTTTAGGGGGATGTTCGCCACATCTGCATATTATCATAATACCAATATTTTATATCTGAAAACACCAAATAAATTAAAATTAAAAATAGACAATAAAATTAAAATTCAATATAAAATTACACAAAAACCTTATTCCGCTCCTATCTCGCAAAATCAATACTTTTAGCAGGGTCATACCAACCCTTATGAACAGCAGCCTGCGCTTCTTCCGGAATCCTGTACGACCAGTGATCTGCCTGATTGTACCGCTTCCGTAAATAATACATCTCACCTCTATATTTCCATCATACGGAACGGCGATCAAGCGCAGGCAGGGTCGCCGTTTTAATTACGATTACGAACAGGCGCTGACCCGGGTTACGCGCCCGAAAGATTTACTTTACGTATGGAAAGCCGGAGCATACCTGTAAATTGCAGGCTTATTATCCATCAGCAGTAAACGGGGTCTAACCCCTATATTATTTTATGAAGAACGACAAACTGATCAGTAAAGAGATCGATCACTTCTATTCTCAGACCTCCGAAGAAGGACGTTTGGAGCTGGGCCTCGGACCCTTGGAATATGAACGCAACCAGGACCTCATCGGGCGTTACCTGCCCGCTAAAAAAGGGGTGGTTATTGATGTAGGCGGCGGACCGGGCATTTATGCCGCTTGGCTCGCCGGCCTCGGGCACGAGGTGATCCTCATCGACCCTGTAGAGAAACATATTAAACAGGCGAACAAAAGAGCCGCTAAGCTAAAAAATCCTTTTAAGGCGATAGCCGGAGAATCGCGGAAGCTCGACCTACCCGACCATACCGCCGATATGGTGATCCTTCACGGTCCCCTCTATCACCTGCAGGCACGCGAAGACCGGATCAACTCGATCCGTGAAGCAGCGCGTGTGCTGAAGCCGGGAGGCGTGGCGCTTGGCTTTGCCATTAACCATGCTGCGTCCAGCATTACCGGCTTGCTGAATGGTATGATGCACCAGCCTGATTTTTATAAGATGTGCCTGGAAGAATTACAAACAGGGCTTCAGAACCCACCGGCAAGCTGGCCGGGGATCTTGCCCGAAGCTTATTTCCACCGGCCTTCGGAACTGAAAGAAGAATTTGAAGAAACAGGACTATCTACTCTCGGACTCTTTGCCGTAGAGGGCATGATCTGGCTCGACAGGCATTACTTCGAAAGCCGTTCCGATCTGCAAAAGAAAAACGCGATGATGGACCTGCTTAAAGCGACCGAAGCCAATGAAGCCCTGATCTCCTTAAGCCCGCATATGATGATCGCGGGAAGGAAGAGCTGATCTCACCAGAAAAAAAACAGGCCGGCAAATTTCTCGGCCTGTTTTGCAGCAATGATTCCGCATGCCATTTCAGGAAGATCATCCTCCAACAGAAATCCATGTTTCCCATACCGCTCCGCTGATGTCGGTCAGTACAAGGCGATAATTACCGGGAGCTAATCCGAGCAGTGCATGATCGGAGAACTGTAGGCCAGCCTTACTGCCAAGTGGGATAACCAGGCTATACTTACCAGGCTTTACACGGGCTACATACACATTGCTGATCTGCCCGACGGGCAGATCAGCAATGTGAATGTAGCCCGTGTAAAGCCTGGT
>CALNCF010000021.1 GCA_937875035.1 uncultured Sphingobacteriaceae bacterium
GCAGCGCATCCTGGTGCAGGAGCCGGGCATGACCAACCGCAATGCCGGGCCTGATTTCTTTACCGCGCGTGTACAGCTTGATGATACCCTCTGGGCAGGCAATGTGGAGATCCACCTCAAGGCTTCCGACTGGAAGCGACATGGCCATTCTGCTGATCCGGCCTACAGCAATGTGATCCTGCATGTGGTATACGAATATGATATGCCTGTTTACCGCAGTGATGGCAGCCTGATCCCCACGCTCGAGCTTCGCGACCGAATCGACCTGAAACAATACGACCGTTACCTGGCACTGCTGGCTAACCTGCATTACATTCCCTGCGAAAAGCAAACCGGGCTGGTGAAACCGGTGATTTGGTCGTCATGGCTGCTGCGCATGGCCATCGAACGCTTCGAAGAGCGAGCCGCGCTGCTTGTTCAGCGGTTGGCCCGCAGGCAATACGATTGGGAACAGGTATTCTACGAATGCCTGGCGGGCAACTTCGGGTTCCATGTTAACCGTGAACCCTTTGAGCAGGTGGCCAGCCTTACCCCGTTCCGGCTGCTGCTGAAGCATCGCGATCGCCTGTTCAGCATAGAGGCGCTGCTCTTCGGACAGGCCGGACTGCTGAACAGGCATTTGAAAGATGAATACCCCCGGCAATTACGAAAGGAATACCTGTTCCTGGGAAGAAAATACGGGCTGGCGCCTATGGATGCGCATCGCTGGAAATTCATGCGTTTACGGCCGGCAAATTTTCCTACCCTGCGCCTGGCACAGTTTGCGGCCCTGATCCATCATTCTTCACACCTGTTTTCGAAGGTGCTGGAAACAAGTGATAAGGAAGAGCTGAAAAAGCTGTTCATGCCGGAGGTCTCGGCCTACTGGCATACTCATTTCCGCTTCGACATTGCCTCCGCAGCTTCGGTGAAAAAACCGGGCGAAAGTGCGGTGAACAATATCCTGGTCAATACGGTTTGCCTCTTCCTGTTTTTATACGGGCAGCATAAAAAACAGGAAGATTATGTGAAAAAGTCATTAGATTTGCTGGAAGATATCCCGGCAGAGGATAACCGGGTAACACGCAGGTTCGCGGATTT
>CALNCF010000022.1 GCA_937875035.1 uncultured Sphingobacteriaceae bacterium
AAGCCGGATATATTCGTCGGGGTTCGCTTCGCGAAGTACCCGGGCTTCTTCTACGGATAGTCCTTGCGGAAAATAACCGATCAGCGGATCGTGCGCGGAGGTTTGGTCGGTGAGAGTATCCGGAGTTACTCCCCGTTCTATACAGCGCTGCAGCAGGTCAACTGCATTGCATACCACACCGATCGAGATCGCTTCTCCTTTAGCTTTCGCTTCGAGGGCGCGGTCAATCCCTTCATCAATATCCTTTACCATAATATCGATGTAACGGGTATCGATCCGTTTCTGGATCCTCCATTCTTCTACATCGGCAGCGAGGCAAACGCCTTCATTCATGGTAATGGCCAGGGGTTGCGCGCCACCCATGCCGCCGAGTCCTGCGGTAACAGATAACGTGTTCTTCAGGGAGCCCCCGAAATGTTTGCGCGCAAGCGCGGCGAAGGTTTCATAAGTACCCTGTACGATCCCCTGCGAACCGATATATATCCAGGATCCGGCAGTCATCTGCCCGTACATGATCAGCCCTTTATCTTCCAGCTCATTGAAATAGTCGAAAGTGGCCCATTTCGGAACCAGCTGTGAGTTTGAAATGAGGACGCGTGG
This sequence comes from uncultured Sphingobacteriaceae bacterium, assembly GCA_937875035.1. Classification (GTDB taxonomy): domain Bacteria; phylum Bacteroidota; class Bacteroidia; order Sphingobacteriales; family Sphingobacteriaceae; genus CALNCF01. The sequence continues at coordinate 601 of CALNCF010000022.1, forward strand.
CGCATCCTTATGAGTAGGAAGGATGCCTACGGGCTTGCCCGACTGGATCAGCAGGGTTTCATCTTCTTCCAGGTCTTTTAATGCTTTTACGATCAGGTCGAACGCCTCGGGATTGCGTGCCGCTTTTCCCCGGCCTCCGTACACGATCAATTCTTCAGGGCGTTCCGCTACATCCGGGTCGAGGTTATTCAGGAGCATGCGTAAAGCCGCTTCCTGAACCCAGCCCTTGCAATTCAGCGTGGTGCCTACAGGTGTTTTTGTCTTCGACAGGTCGATTGTTTTTGCTGACATAACCAGTGTTTAATAGAATTTTTACAAATCTAAGATTTTATGCATAATTCGATTCTGAATTAATTGATTAGTTTTGTGTTTGTGAGAAACCAGGGGAGAAGAAATATCATATCTGTGCTGCTGATCGCCGTGATGGCTTTTAGTATCATTCCCTTTTCGGCCTTTCATCACCATGAGCACCGTGAAGTATGCGATGTAGCCTCTTCCATTCCAACCGAATTTAAACGGGAAAAAGACAAGGCGCACCAGCATTATCATACCTACGAAAAGAACTGCTTCGTATGTTCGGTGGGCCTCAGCAAAAATTACCTGCATAATGAATTCCCTCCTTTGAAAAGGTCGGATATCGTATATCATTTTGAAACTCCTTACTATGAATCCTGCACAGCAGCAGTATTCTCTTACACACGCAATAAGGCACCTCCTGCCCGGGCTTAATTTCCTGTATTAAGTATTTATTGTTTACATCTTTTAGTCTATACTGATGAAGATCAGGTATGTGTTTTTTATTGCCTTGCTGGCGATGGCTTGTCATGCCGTTGCGCAGCCAGATCCCTGCCGCCTTGTTTTTTCCGGGCGTATTACCGATGAGAACGGGCAGGCTTTGCCCGGGGCATCTGTGCGTATCCATGAGCTCGACCGTGGTGTGATCGCCGATGATCGGGGTTATTATATGATCGATCATCTCTGCGCCGGCAGTTATACGCTGCGGGTACACTTTATCGGCCGGGCCGATGTGGAGCAGGTGATCAGCATGAGCCGGGACCTAAGCCGGAACTTTATCCTCCAGGCTTCCTCCAGCGAGCTGCGGAATATAGAGATCACCGCTTCCAGGTTACGGGAGCGCTCTACCCTGATGCATGCAGAGCTGAGAGGGGTTGACCTGGAGCAGACCCGCGGGCAATCGCTGGGCGATGCGCTGGAAAAGATCCCCGGTGTAAGCACCCTGCAAACGGGTCCGACTATTTCGAAGCCGGTGATCCAGGGTATGCACAGCAACCGGATACTCATCCTGAATAACGGCATCCGGCAGGAGGGGCAGCAATGGGGCTCGGAGCATGCTCCGGAGATCGACCCTTTCATTGCGAACAGGCTGACGGTGATCAAGGGCGCGAACAGCGTACGCTACGGCTCTGATGCGATCGGAGGAGTGATCCTCGTAGAGCCCGGTCCGTTAATGGATACCGCGGGGATTAAGGGTGAGCTGAACCTGGTCGGGATCTCCAACGGGAGGCAAGGAGTGGTATCGGGCATACTGGAGGGAAATTTCAGGAAGATCCCGCCGCTGTCATGGAGGGTACAGGGTACCCTGCGCAGATCTGGGAATATCCGTACGCCGGATTACTTTCTGAAGAACACGGGTATGCAGGAGGCCAACTTCTCGACCTCTCTCGGTTATCATAAGCAGGCTTATGGCATCGAGCTTTTCTATTCGCAGTTCAATACGAAAATAGGGGTGTTTACGGGTTCCCATATCGGCAACATTA
>CALNCF010000023.1 GCA_937875035.1 uncultured Sphingobacteriaceae bacterium
ACCGATCCTGATCGCGGGGGTATATGCGCTGGCCATCTGGCTGGCGGTGAACAGCGATGAGATGAGCAGCAAAAAGAAGATCACCGTGATCGACGAATCGCAAGCATTCTACGGGAAGATCAAGGATTCCAAAACGCTGGAATTCGTGTTCAGCAGCGAGCCGCTCGACAGCGCCAAGAAGCACTTCAAGACATCGGGCAGCGAATCCATCCTGTATATCCCGAAAGGAAAACCTGGCAGCGCCGATGGCGTGGAACTGTATTCTGAAAAACAGCCAAGCATTTCGGTGACGAGCTATATTGAAAATGCCCTGCAGAACAGCATCGAAGACCAGAAGCTGATCGACAACGGCATTGATAAAGAGGTGCTGGCAAATCTAAAAACGGATGTCAGCATCAAAACCATCAAGATCACCGATAACGGGGAAGAAAAAGGCAGCAGCGAAGCGAGCTTCGGCATCGGCTTCTTCGCCGGCTTCCTCATCTATATGTTCATCTTCCTGTACGGTGTACAGGTGATGCGCGGCGTGATCGAAGAAAAGAACAACCGCATCGTGGAGGTGATCATCTCTTCGGTAAAACCATTCCAGCTGATGATGGGCAAGATCCTCGGGATCGCTATGGTAGGCCTCACTCAGTTCTTACTCTGGGTTATACTGACGGTAGCCATCAGCGGCTTTGTAACCACGAAGATAGTAGGTACACAGAGTGCACAATTCGAGCAGATGCGTGAGCAGGCACAGAACAAGAGCATAGGAAGCGATACCGGCGCCAGCGAGGCACAGAAAGAATTTAAGCAAGGAGGTATGGCGAAGGTGATGAGCGAGATCAGCACACTGAACTTTCCCCTGATCCTCGGAACCTTCCTGTTCTATTTCCTCGCCGGGTACCTGTTGTACAGCGCGCTCTTTGCAGCGATCGGCTCTGCGGTCGATAATGAATCAGAAACACAGCAGTTCATGTTCCCGGTTACCATGCCGCTTATCTTCGGCTTTATCATGTCGACCTCTGCGGTGATCAATAATCCCGACGGCGCCCTCGCCTTCTGGCTCTCGATCATCCCGCTTACTTCACCGATCGTGATGATGGTGCGTATTCCTTTCGGTGTACCGGGCTGGCAGCTCGCGCTGTCGATGGCGCTGATGATCCTGGGTTTCCTGACTACCGTCTGGCTGGCTTCCCGGATCTACCGTACCGGCATCCTGATGTACGGCAAGAAAGTAAACTTCAAGGAACTGGGTAAGTGGCTTTTTTATAAAGGTTGATATTGATGATGATCTCAAAGAAACTCATATACCTGCTGGTGGGCCTCGGCCTGCTGGCAGCTTCCTGCACTCCGCAGGTAAACCGGGAAGAAGCGCTTCAATCGCTGCGACAAACCGACCGCGCATTCAGCGACCTGAGCGTAAAGAAAGGGGTGTACGAAGCCTTCACTACCTATGCCCACGACAGCGTGATCAAGCTGCAGGACGGCGCATTGCCTGTTATCGGTAAGCAGAACCTGGAAAATGTATTCGCGAAACAAAAGACACAGAACTATACCCTGGAATGGAGATGCCATCGCGCGGATGTAGCCGCTTCGGGTGAGCTGGGCTATACTTTTGGCGTATGGAAGCTGACCGCTGTTTCGGCAACAGGCGAAGACAAGGCGTTCTATGGGAATTATATGACCGTTTGGAAAAAAGATGCCAGCGGTGCCTGGAAGTTCGCGGTGGATGGAGGAAACTCTACACCCGAGCAGGCATTATAAGATCACAGGGCTTTCAGCGCCTGGTACAGGCGTTCGGTAGGAAGCCCTACCACATTGGTGTACGAACCGCTGATGCTTTTGATAGCTGCCAGGCCAAACCACTCCTGGATGCCATATGCCCCGGCCTTGTCGAAGGGTTTACAGGTTTCTATATAATAACGGATCTCTTCTTCGGTAAGGGTATTCACGGCTACTTCAGTCACATCATAAAAAGAATACAGGGTATGACGGTGCAATACCGATACACCCGTAATGACCTGGTGCGTTTTACCTGAAAGCAGGTTGAGCATGCGGAATGCGTCCGCTTCATCGGCAGGCTTGCCGAGTATCTCCTTCCCTACAGCAACAATGGTGTCGGCAGTGATCACGACCTCTTCTCCCAGCTCCGCGTCAAAGGCTTTCGCTTTCTTTTCGGATATATATACAGCCACCTCTTCCGGCGATAAATGCTCCGGGTAGGATTCGTCTACTTCTTTCAGTACCACGCGGAAATTCAATCCCATCAGGCTCATAAGCTCTTGCCTGCGCGGGGATTTACTTGCTAAAATAAGAGAGAGGTGTATCAGCATAAACTGGTAAAGGATCAGCCCGGAAGAAAATATAATACAAGGATCGCGCAGGCGCCGGTGATCATCACCATTCCGTTGATGATGCGCGCCACACGGTATTGCCTGTTTTCGTGCGCGAAAAGCAGGTAACCCGCATTGAACAGGATCGGAAGCTGTACCGCGAAAAGAATATATAACAGCGGTGCGACCGCGTCGTTCGCATACTGCATGTTTTGCACATAGGCCAGGGCCAGCGAGGTGAACACGGCCAGGGCCAGGTAGATCAGTTTAGACGTCCGTTCTCCCCATACGATCGGGATGGTACGGCAGCTCAGCACAATATCGCCCTCCATGTCTTCCAGGTCTTTGACCAAGGCAAACATCAGGCTGATCAGGAAAGCTACCATCGAGAAAAATCCCACTACCTTGAAGATCAAGACAGAGATGCCGTTATCGGCGGAGACATATACCTTGAAGAGCTGGGGTTCGAATAGCAGCACAAGCCCGATCGGGAAAATGCTGAGCAGGCTGATGATAAGATTACCGATAATGAGCTGTCGCTTATAGTCTGTGGAATAGAACCACAGCAAGCCTACCGTTAAGGGATGAACGAGGCAAAGCGCCTGTATATGGGTTCTCCAGGCAAGGTAGAAGCCGATGATGATCCCGGCGCCACTCAGCAGCAGGTGCATCATCATGGCCACGCGACGCTTCACTGATTTGCCTACCACTACATCACCGGGACGGTTCACGTAATCGATCCGCAGGTCGAAATAATCATTGATAATATATCCGCCGGAGGCGATCAGCACTGATGAGAGTACCAGCAGGAAGAAATCCATGTCGCTCAGCAGTAGCTCATAACCAAAGGAGCCGAGCATCGGGCGGATCAGGAATTCGCGCAGGAAGTATTGCAGCAGGATAAGCAGCAACAGGTTCTGTATACGTACGAGTTTTAGAAAGGCTAACATCAGATGGAGGCTATTTTATCGTCTCTGGTTTCGGACCATTTTTGCTGTACCTTCAGCACGCGTTCGATCACATCGCGAACACAGCCCTTGCCACCGGCTTTAGGCGAGATATAATGGGATATGGCTTTGACCTCTTCGCAGGCATCGGCAGGACAGGTAGCCACCAGGCATTTGCGCATCACCTCCAGGTCGGGCATATCGTCGCCCATGTATAGCACCTGCGCGGAAGAAGCCTGCTTCGCCACAAGGAGCTGCTCAAGAGCAGCCGGCTTGTCTTTCACCCCCAGGTACACATCGGGAATACCCAATGCATGAAATCTTTTCAGTACGGTTTGCGAAGTG
>CALNCF010000024.1 GCA_937875035.1 uncultured Sphingobacteriaceae bacterium
AAAGCCGCGATGAACCAGGTCTTCGCCAGTAAATATTTAAAGGAAAGAAAAGGATTCAGGGAGAAAAAAATATTGAGAATGAATACGAGGTAATGCAGGCTCAGCAGGAAGATAAGCGGATGCCTGAAGAAGTCGCGGTCGTAGGTATTCTTTTTAAAGAGAAGGATCAGGCAGATGAACAGCAGCGTGATCATCATGGGTTCGGAAGGCGTGGAAAGGGTAAATCCACCTATCGGTATTTCGAAGGAAAAGGGCAGCGCCGCCAATGCAAAGTAAAAGAACAGCGAATAATTCCGGAGAAAGATCAGCAGGTATACAATGGCAAAGGGCAGCACCGGCAAAAAAGGGAGGTCGTACAGGCTCAGCACAATATTACCTGCAAAAAAAAGAATGCTGGTAATGATCAAGAAATACAGTTCCCTTTTGTTTATTTCAGGTTTTGCATTCAATTTAAACGGCGTTTAAAAACCGGGTACAGATCCATTAATATGATGACCAGGATGGATAATACCAGGCCTGAAAGGAAAGCCACTCCTGTAAGCAGCATACGGCGAGGCGTAGACGGGATCTCTGGTTTTACTGCCGCATTGATCAGGAATTTCTGCGGAAGGCTGCGCTCGAAATCCAGCTTCGCACTTTCATAACGCATCTTCAGGGTGCTCAGCTTCTTGCGCTCGATCTCCAGGTTGTTCACATTGTCTACGTAAATACCCCCGTAATCTTTGATCGCATCTAATTGTGGCTTGATATTCCTGATGGCTGCCTCATAACCCTTTACCCTTGCTTTCGAACGAATGATCAGTGAATCGGGTAAAGCGTCTTTATTTTCTTCATACACTTTCAGCATGGCGTTTTCCTGGTCAAGCCGTACTTTGTTCTCAGCGTAGGCTTCATTCAGTTGAGAGGCTTGCTCGAAGTAATCATAAATCCCTTTCTTTCTCAGCGACATCAGCGACCTGTCGATGGAATCCATAATAGCTTTCTGGGTCAGGTATTCCTGGCTCAGGATATCGAAGGCATCTTTTGCTTTCAGCTTCTGAACACCTGTTTTCAGTGCGTCGGCATGGTTGGAGATGAAGTTCGCCATGTCTGCGGCCAATTGAGGATCAGTATCATATACCGAGATCTGTATCGCTTTAAATTCAGTCTGTTTCACATTCATCTGCTTCGACAGCAGGTTCTGAAGGGTATAGAGTGATACGCCATTCGTTGTGTCTAATCCATAATGTGCTGCGAGGTTGAACTTACGGATCACGGCATTTTTCAGCTCATCCGATTTCAGGATCTGGAGGATCTGCTCCGCATCCTGGTCCGATCCGAACTCCAGCAGGTTGTAACGGGCCATCCCCGGCTCTGTTAGCAGGGTGGAGGAAATGGAGGCATTGGAAGTCGGGTAGAAGATGACCGAAGCCATGTACTCCGGCTTCATAAACCGCGGACCTGTAAATATATAAGTGGTCAGGGCGCCCAGTATGCTGATGATCATGATCGGCCATTTCCAGCGTAGTATCAGCCTGAGCAGGTAAAATATATCGAATGTGTAGTCTGGTGTATCGTTCTGACTCATCAACTTGATTTTTTTGAATTTAGCAAAAGTAGAAATTTATTGTTAAATACCTTCATTCTTCAACAGGGCCATGATGTTACGCAACGGAATGAGCCTGAGTGCCAGGGCGCCGGCCATGGTGATCAGCATAATACCCCCGATACGTAACAGCCAGGGCAGGTCCAGCGAGGTGCTGCCGGCAACCAGGGCGATCTCCAGCCCGATCAGCGCAATCATTTTTACCAGGCCCGTGCCGCTCAGCCTGAGCCTGCCATGCTGAAAGGCATACAGGGTCTGCAGCAGGGTAATGATCAGCGTGGTAGACAAGGATGCATAAGCCGAACCCAGGGATCCGTAAGAGGGTATCAAAACGAGGTTGAGTATCATGTTCAGTATTACACCCGTTAACGCAAAAGTATTCAGCAATCGTATACTCCCGTTGGCAGTAAGCAGGGTTCCGAAGATATAGCTGTTGCTGATCGAGATGAAAGAGAGGATCAGCACCCGGAACACCATGGCCGATTCTTCGATATGCTGATCATAGAGCAGGCTCATGATCTCCGTGGAAAAGAAGACCGATGGGATCACCAGCAGGGAAAAGCTGAGCCTGACCAGGCTGTTCAGGTCTTCCTTCAGCTTGATCATGCGGGCGAAAATAGGATAGAGTATCCCCGAGAAAAGCACGGCGATCATATTCAGGGCATCGAGCAAACGGTAGCCTGCGGCATAGATCCCTACTTCAGAGTTGCCGTTAGGGTGCAGCTCTTTCAGCAATACCGTATCGATCTTGGCATATACCATCATCAGCAGGGCCAGTATGGCATACGGGTAGCTTTCTTTCAGGATGATCCGGAATAAATGAAGATTCAGCTTCAGCCGGAAAGAGAAGGTATGCTTCTTTACCATGAAGAACGATATCAGCGCCGTAATAAAGAACGACAGCGTTTGCAGGTATACAAAGGTGTGGATGTTGAAGGATGATTTCAGGCCGGCGACCATCAGCAGCGGCAGGCAGAAGCAGATCATCAGCAGCTTATCCAGGATCGAGATAAACGTGTCTGTCCGGAACAGGTGCATGCCCGCCAGGTTCGAACGATTGTAGAGCACAAAAGAATTGAATACCTGCCCGAGAATGATGAAATAAAACAGGTGGCTTTCGCGCGCAGGATAATCGCTCACCAAGGCCCATATGAACAGGATGATGCAATACAGTGCCGACAGCAGGATCTTGATGAAGGTGATGCTGCTGAAATACCTTGTTAATAATTGCGTATATTGAGCAATGTGCCGGTTATTGTAATTGGTGATCCCCGGATCGAGTATGATGCTCAGGATAAAGGAAAGATTGAAGAGGGAATAATACAAGCCGTAATCATTGCTGCCCACGGTGTTCTGCACGGTACGGTCGATGCCGAACAAATAAAAAGGCTTGATCAGCAGGTTAACGAATATGATCAGAATGAGATTGAGCAGAAACTTGCGTTGCATATAAGCGGGCAGTTCGTTTAATTTGCAATTAACACAAAAACATTCAAAATTAAGGGAAATTATAAGGATTCCCTGGCGATCTCATGAAAGAAGAAGATTTGATTTATGCAGCGAGTGTACTGGCTTCCAAAGCGATCAACCTGGTAGGAAGAAAGGCTCCTTTCGATTTTAAATCGATCCTCATTGTGAAGCTGGATGAGATCGGCGACATGGCGAACACCGTTCATGTATTTGCACTGCTCAAAAAGGAATATCCCGAAGCCCGCATCACCCTCTGGTGCAAACCCTTTATCAAGCCCCTGCTCGAAAACGATCCGCATATCGACCGGATCATACACACCGCTTCTGAATTGCGTAAGCATTACGACCTGATCGCCGACCTGCGCGGAAACTGGGAGTCGATCCGTTATGCGCTCAGCCATATTCCTCAATACCGCGTCGACCGTGGCACCGTGCGCTTACGTAACAAGATGAACGGCGGTCACCCTCACGAAGTGATCACCAACCTGCAGATCATCGCTCCCGTGCTGAAAGAGGTGCCGGAAAAACCGGAGCTGAAGCTGTACTTCAGCGAAACCCAGCTCGAGAAAGCCGACCTGTTCATTGTAAAGAATCACCTGCAGAAATTTGCTGTTTTTCATTGCGGCGCCCGCAGGGTGCTGCGCCAATGGAAGCTGAATAATTTTGCCAGCCTGGCCGAATACCTGAAAAAGGAAAAGGATATGGATATCGTCTTCACCGGCGACCACCAGGATATAAAGGATATTGAAGAAGTGAGGGCAAGCCTGTCTTTCCCGTCCTATTCTATTGCCGGGGTCTTTTCACTTTCAGAATATGCCGCGCTGGTATCCAAAGCTTCCCTCTTTGTAGGGAATGAAAGCGGGCCCCTGCATATTGCCGCTGCCGCACAGATCCCGGTGGTAGGCCTGTTCGGCCCGGGTGTGCCGGTTACCTTTTATCCCTGGGGTGAAAAGGCAGCCTACGTTCATCATGTGCTGGATTGCAATCCTTGTGACCAAATCCATTGTGTCCGCCCGGATTATACCTGCATGGATATGATCACGATTGCGGAAGTGGTAGAAAAGATCAACAGCCTGGTATAGCTATTTGGTAGCCCGGATCAGGAGGTTAGGGGTCAGGATCATGTCGCGGGAGGTTCTTGCCGAGGCGAACACCACCAGCTTAATGGAAGCGCTTACGATAGCCCAGCTTACCTTACGGATCAGCTCCTTAACAAAGCCCTTGGTATATAAATACGAAGAGGTTACTTCGGTGTCTGAAAAGCCGATGTTCATCATCACCTGCCTGGCCGAAGAGTAGTTCAGGTAGTTTTCATGGGTGAAATCGCCATTGGCATACAGGCTTGCGAAAGGCGCGTCCATATTCGGGGTGCGGAAGATCGCGACGCCGCCCGGCTTCAGGGCTTTGTGCACCAGGGTCAATACATCCACCAGCTCATCCTTGCTGAAATGTTCAATGATATCCAGCCCGGTGATGACATCGAATACGCCGGGGTTGGCAGAAAGGTAAGGGATCAGGTCCTGCTTTTCTACAATATCCTTCAGCCCGATCTCATGTGCCACCTGCACCTGCCCTTCGCTCACATCGATACCCGTTAAGCGGGTGTATCCCTTTTCTTTCAGAAGGTATAGCAAGGAGCCGAAGCCGCAGCCCATATCCAGGATCTGCGCGTTCTTGTCTGCCGGGATCAGCGGAAGGATCTCCGGTTCCAGCTGCAGGCGCTCATCCTGTAATTTCTTATTGATATCCAGTCTGAAGGTACGTCCCGACTGGCTGTTGAAATAATCCCTGTAAAAAATCTGGCGGTATTGATATCCTGACATATATTATACGATATGAGTTCCAAAGATATATTTTAAATTTGAAGATTTTCCAGGTATGCTGTTACTCCGATATCAAGATCAGTTTATAGAAGCGGGCTGCGACGAAGCCGGGCGGGGATGCCTTGCCGGACCCGTATTTGCCGCTGCGGTCATCCTGCCGCCGCACTTCAGCAACGAGGTGCTGAACGACTCCAAGCAGCTGAGCGAAGCGAAGCGTAACGACCTGCGGAAGATCATCGAGGACCAGGCTACCGCTTTTGCCGTGGCTTCGGTATCGGCTGCCGAGATCGATGAGATCAATATCCTGAATGCTTCTTTCCTGGCCATGCACCGTGCCCTGGATCAATTGAAAATCCGCCCGGGATACATCCTGGTGGATGGGAACCGCTTTAAGCCCTATCGTGATATAGACCATGCCTGTATGATCAAGGGTGATGGTAAATTCATGTCGATTGCCGCGGCTTCGGTACTGGCCAAGACCTACCGCGACGAGTATATGCAGAACCTGCATCACGACTTCCCTAAATACCGTTGGGAAGAAAATAAGGGGTACCCGACGAAGAGCCATCGCGACGCGATCCTGAAATACGGAGCCACTCCGCATCACCGCAACTCCTTCACCCTGGTGCCCGAACAGCTCACACTATCCCTTTAGTTCCATTTTTTTCGTATTTTTGGCCACTTATCACGAAAAAATGAAGAATACCTCACTTACTAAAGTACACGAATCGCTGGGTGCGAAGATGGTTCCTTTCGCCGGTTTTAATATGCCTGTTCAATATGCCGGGATCAATGCTGAACACGAAACCGTTCGCAAGGCGGTAGGGGTGTTCGATGTTTCGCACATGGGCGAGTTTATCCTGAAAGGAGAGCAGGCGCTGGACCTGATCCAGCGTGTCACTTCAAACGATGCCTCTAAGCTGGTGGACGGTAAGGTGCAGTATTCCTGCCTGCCGAATGAAGAGGGTGGGATCGTGGATGATCTTCTCGTGTACCGTTTGGATGAGAAGACCTATATGCTGGTGGTAAATGCCTCGAATATTGAAAAAGACTGGAACTGGATCTCCCGTTTCAATACCCATAACGTGGAGATGCACAACATCTCCGATAAGACTTCCTTACTGGCCGTACAGGGTCCGAAGGCGGCTGATGCCTTGCAGAAGCTGACCGACATCGACCTGGACAAGGACGCCTTCCCGTTCATGACCTGGCGTGAAGGCCAGGTCGGCGGCGTCCCGGCGCGGGTGTTCCGCATCTCCTTCACCGGCGAGCTGAGCTACGAAGTCAAC
>CALNCF010000025.1 GCA_937875035.1 uncultured Sphingobacteriaceae bacterium
GGGGAGCTCCTAAAAAATCGGTGATCGGTACGATCTCATACATGCCGGCGATCTTCGGCTGCACCTGCGCCAGCGTCGCGATCCGCGACCTGTATATGCGTTAATTTGTAGCGGAAGAAGCCGCAATTATTCTTATGCACAGTCGTTTACATGGCTGTTGAAATCTTTTTACTTTGAAAAATGCTTAAAGTTTTAGCTTTGTTCATTGGAGAAACCAGGTTTTACGGGGCATCGCATCATGCAGGTCCTGTTTCTTTAAAATACAATCAAAAAATATGGCAGAGATTACGTACAGTGAAGACGATATCCGGTCGCTCGACTGGAAAGAGCACATCCGTCTGCGTCCGGGAATGTATATCGGGAAGCTGGGAGATGGTTCCGCGCAGGACGACGGGATCTATATCCTGTTGAAGGAGATCATTGATAACTCGATCGATGAGTTCGTGATGGGCGCAGGGAAGACGATCGAGCTGTCGATCTCGGATCATAAGGTGATCGTACGCGATTACGGCCGGGGTATTCCTTTAGGTAAGGTGATCGACTGTGTGTCGAAGATCAACACCGGTGGTAAATACGATTCCAAAGCCTTCCAGAAATCAGTAGGTCTGAACGGCGTCGGTACCAAGGCGGTGAACGCGCTGTCTTCTTATTTCAAGGTACAGTCGTACCGCGACGGCAAGACCAAGATCGCTGAATTCAGCAAGGGTGAGCTGAACGAGGATCACAAGGAAGAAAGTACCACGCAGCGCAACGGTACTTCCATCACCTTTAACCCGGATGATTCCATCTTCCGAAACTACCGCTTTATACCGGAGTTCGTGGAGAACATGATCTGGAACTATGTATACCTGAACGCGGGCCTGACCATTGTTTTCAACGGGCAGAAATTTATGTCGGAGCGCGGGTTATACGACCTGCTCGACCGCAAGACCGACGATACGATCCGTTACCCGATCATCCACATGAAAGGCGAAGACATCGAGATCGCGATGACGCACAACTCCCAGTACGGTGAAGAGTATTATTCATTCGTGAACGGGCAGCATACCACGCAGGGTGGAACACACCAGGCAGCTTTCCGTGAGGCGGTAGTAAAAACATTAAGAGAATTTTATAAGAAAGAGTTTGATGCCACGGATATCCGTGCATCCATCGTCGCGGCGATCAGTATCCGCATCCAGGAGCCGGTATTCGAATCGCAGACGAAGACCAAGCTCGGCTCCATCAATGTAGGTCCCGAAGGGCCGACGATCCGTAACTGGATCAACGATTTCCTGAAAAAGACCTTAGACGATTACCTGCATAAGCATCCTGAAACGGCAGATGCCATGCTGAAACGGATCCTGCAATCAGAACGTGAGCGGAAGGAGATCGCGGGGATCAAAAAGCTGGCGAATGAGCGTGCAAAGAAAGCCGCGCTGCATAACCGCAAACTGCGCGACTGCAAGCTGCACTACGATGACAATAATCACGACCGTCGTTTTGAAACTACCCTCTTCATTACCGAGGGAGATTCGGCGAGCGGTTCCATCACCAAGTCGCGCGATGTACAGACACAGGGCGTATTCAGCTTAAAGGGAAAACCCCTGAACTGTTACGGGCTCTCCAAGAAGATCGTGTACGAGAACGAAGAGTTCAACCTCTTGCAGCATGCGCTGAATATCGAAGACGGGCTGGATACCCTGCGTTACAACAATATCGTGATCGCGACCGATGCCGATGTCGACGGTATGCACATCCGTTTGCTGCTGATGACCTTCTTCCTGCAGTTCTTTCCTGAGCTGGTAAAAGCCGGTCACCTGTATATTCTGCAAACCCCTTTATTCCGCGTAAGGAATAAGAAAGAAACGATCTATTGCTATTCGGAAGAAGAGCGTATCAACGCCGTGAACAAGCTGGGCAACCGCCCGGAGATCACCCGGTTTAAAGGGCTCCAAGCGAGTTCGAATTGTTCATCGGGAAAGATATTCGCCTGGACCCGGTATTCCTCACCAAGGATCAAAAGCTGCAGCACATGCTGGAGTATTTTATGGGGAAGAATACGCCGGCTCGCCAGGAGTTTATCGTAAAGAACCTGCGCATCGAAAAGGATGTGCTGGAACGCGACCAGGACCCTGAAGAGCAGGAAGAGCAACAGGAAGAAACCGTTTAACCCGAACATATAATTCGCGGATCCGAATGGTCCGCTAAAAAGATTGAGTGAGCAAATGGCAAAGGAAAAAGACTACAACCCCGATTATAATAAAAATGCAGAGGACAATAACCTTGCGCATGTGATACCCATTAATGGCCTGTACGAGAACTGGTTCCTGGATTACGCGTCCTATGTGATCCTCGACCGCGCGGTTCCGAACATGTTCGATGGTCTGAAGCCGGTACAGCGCCGGATCCTTCACTCCCTGAAAGAGATGGACGACGGCCGCTACAACAAGGTAGCGAATGTGATCGGCAACACGATGAAGTATCACCCGCACGGGGATGCTTCGATCGGTGATGCCATGGTGCAGATCGGGCAGAAAGACCTGCTGATCGACTGCCAGGGTAACTGGGGCGACCCGGTAACGGGCGACAGCGCAGCAGCTCCGCGTTATATAGAAGCGCGTTTGTCGAAATTCGCCAACGAAGTGGTCTTCAACCCGGAAACTACCGTATGGCAATTGTCGTACGACGGAAGAAACCGTGAACCGGTAACCCTTCCGGTGAAATTCCCGCTGCTGTTAACCCAGGGTGCAGATGGTATCGCTGTCGGGCTGGCCACGAAGATCCTGCCGCATAATTTTAATGAGCTGATCGACGCTTCCGTTGAAGTGCTCAAGGGTATCCGCCCGAATATCGTTCCCGATTTTTATACAGGAGGCTCTGCCGACTTTACCAATTATAACGAGGGGCTGAGAGGGGGTAAGGTACGTGTGCGTGCGAAGATCGTGGAACGTGATAAGAAGACATTGGTGATCACCGAAATTCCTTTTTCAACGACTACCGGCGGATTGATCGAGAGCATTATCTCGGCCAACGACAAGGGTAAGATCAAGATCAAGAAGATCGAAGACAATACGGCGAAAGAAGTGGAGATCATTATTCACCTTGCGCCCGGTATTTCACCGGATGTAACCATTGATGCCTTGTACGCCTTTACGGATTGCGAAATATCGATCTCTCCGAACTGCTGCGTGATCAAGAATGATCGTCCGTATTTTATGAGTGTGAATGATATTCTCACCGAGAGTACGAATTACACCAAGGCGCTTCTGAAGCAGGAGCTACAGATACGGCTGGATCAGCTGAATGAAAAATGGCACCTGTCTTCGCTGGAAAAGATCTTCATCGAGAACCGGATCTACCGCGACATTGAAGAATGCGAAACATTCGAAGCGGTGATCGAAACGATCGACCGTGGACTGGACCCTTTCAAGCCGAAGCTGCTGCGGGAAGTTACCCGGGAAGATATCCTGAAATTAACCGAGATCCGGATCAAGAGGATCTCTAAATTCGACAGCTTTAAAGCGGATGAATTGCTGCGGGATGTGGAAAAAAGCATCAAAGAGGTAAAGCATCACTTAAAGCACCTGACCGATTTCGCCATTGATTATTTCCTGGCCCTGAAAGCAAAGTTCGGAAAGGATAAGGATCGTAAAACGGAGATCAGGCAATTCGATAAGGTGTCTGCGGCACAGGTGGCGCTGGCGAACCAGAAGCTGTATGTGAACCGTGCCGATGGCTTTATCGGCATTGGCCTGCGTAAGGATGAATACATTGGTGATTGCTCGGATATTGATGACATTATCGTGTTCCGTGCCGACGGGAAATTCCTGGTGACGAAGGTAGCCGAGAAAACATTTGTCGGCAAAGACATTATTCATGCGGCGGTATTCAAGAAGAACGACGACCGTACCATTTATCACCTGGTATACCGGGATGGCGCCAGCGGGAAATCATACGTGAAACGTTTTGCCATTGGCGGCGTAACACGCGACAAAGAATATGACCTGACCCAGGGCACAAAAGGCAGCGCGGTGCTGTACTTTACTTCGAACCCTAACGGGGAGTCGGAAGTGCTGACGATCCAGCTCAAGCCGATGGCCAAGCTGCGTAAGCTGACCCTTGATGTAGACCTGGCCGAGATCGCGATCAAAGGCCGGAGCTCGATGGGTAATACACTGACCAAATACCCTGTGAAAAAAGTGATCCAGAAGAGCAAAGGGCTTTCTACTTTGGGTGGCCGTGATATCTGGTTCGATGATACGGTGAACCGCCTGAACACGGATTCGAGGGGAAGATACCTGGGTTCTTTCCAGGGTGATGATAAGATCCTGGTGGTTTATGCCGACGGTACCTATGAGCTGACCAATTTCGACCTGACGAATCACTACGATGATAAGTTCGTGGTGCTGGAAAAATTCTACCCGGAACGGGTGATCTCTGCCATCCATTACGATGGGGAGAACAAGACGAATTATGTAAAGCGCTTTGTGATCGAGCAAACGACCATCAATAAAAAGGTCAGCTTTATTTTAGATGCTCCCGGTTCGGCGCTTAATTTTGCTACGACCAAAACGGAGCCGATCGTAAAGGTTTCCTTTGTAAAGGATGGAAAGAATACGACTCCCGACCTGGAGCTGAACCTGGCTGAATTTATTGATGTGAAGGGGATGAAAGCGATGGGGAATAAGATGTCAAAATACAAGGTGAAAGAAGTGGAAGACATTACTCCGAAAGAGGAGATCGACGAGGTGGATGAAGAAGACCTGGATGATATTAAGAAAGCCGTTGCTACCCTGCGCGCGCAGCAAAAGCCAGAGGATAGTGCAGCAGGATCTTCCGTAGCGTTCGAGATCGTGAATCCCGAAGACCTGGAAGATGAGGACGGGCAGCAGAAGCTTTTCTGATACGTACCGTAAGGATAAAATATTGGTCTGAAACAAAAAGGCCCCGGTTTGTCCGGGGCCTTTTTTATGGAAGAAAAACTATTTGTTCGCTTTCTTCTCTCTCTTTTCTGCTTGTTTTTCTTTCAGGGTCTTGGCAGGCGCTTTCTTCGCCTCCTTTTTCATGTCTTTTGATTTTGCCATGGCTCAATGTGTTGGATGAACTTAAAGGTACACAAAATCTGCTGAAAGATATGTTGTTTTCTCTTCTGCCGATTTTGGCCCCGGCTTAGCTTTTATCGCTGAGCTCCAGCCAGCGTAACCCTTTATCGTCGAGGCTGAGCTGCAGGTCTTCCAGCTCTTTCGAAATGGCGATGATCTTTTCCACCTCGCTGATCGTATTCAGCTGGGCGGTCAGCTCTTTCTGCTTGTCTTCCAGCGCGGCGATCTCATGGCCCAGGGTTTCCAGCTCCTTTTGCTCCTTGTAGGAGAGCTTCGGCTTTTGTTTTTCTACCAGGGCTTCCTGTCTGATCTTTTCTTTCTCCCGTTCCTTCTCTGCTTTCAGCTTTGCTTTCTTCTGCTCTTCCGCTTCCTCGCGTTCCAAACGGTAATCGGTATAATTCCCGTTGTAGATCTGCACCTCACCATTGCCCTCAAAAATGAACAGCTGGTCGGTGAGCTTGTCTACCAGGTAACGGTCGTGAGAAACGAGCAGGAGGCAGCCTTTGTAATTCAGCAGGAATTCTTCGAGCACGTTCAGCGTATCGATATCCAGGTCGTTCGTCGGCTCATCGAGGATCAGGAAATTAGGATTGGTCATGAGCACACGCATCAGGTGCAGCCGTTTCCTTTCACCCCCGCTGAGCTTGCTTACCAGGCCGTATTGCTTGGCCGGTGGGAAGAGGAAGCGGGTGAGCAGTGCGGAGGCTGAAAGCGTGCTGCCATCAGCCATTGTAATATAATCGGCTACCTTGCGCACTACCTCGATCACACGCTCGTTCTCATCGAAGCTCAGGCCCTTTTGTTCGTAATACCCGTATACGGTCGTTTCTCCGACCACTATTTTTCCTTTGTCAGGTTCTATGCGTTTGGTCACCAGGTTCAGGAAAGTAGATTTCCCTGTTCCGTTCTTCCCGGCAATACCGATGCGGTCGCCTTTTTTGAATACATACGAGAAATCGCTCATCACGTTCTTATCCGCAAAGCTTTTACCCACATGGTGCAGCTCCAGTATTTTGTTGCCCTGGAGGGATACCTTCACATTCAACTCTACTTCTGTTTTTACCTTACGTCCCTTGGTCTTGTCTTCCAGGTCATAAAAGGCATCGATCCTCGACTTGGATTTAGTGCTTCTTGCCTTCGGCTGACGGCGCATCCATTCGAGCTCCTTACGTAAAAGGTTCAGGTTCTTCTCCAGGCTGGAAGCATCCATCTGTTCACGCTCCGCCTTCTTTTCGAGGTAATAGCTGTAATTCCCTTTGTAAGGGTAGGTCTTTCCGCCTTCCAGCTCAACGATCTCATTACACACGTTATCGAGGAAATAACGGTCGTGGGTTACCAGTAAAATGGTTTTGTTTCCCTGGCGGAGAAACTCCTCCAGCCATTCGATCGTGTCGATGTCGAGATGATTGGTAGGCTCGTCGAGGATATATACATCCGGATCATCGATCAGGAGCTTGGCCAGGGCCAGGCGCTTCTTCTGTCCGCCGGAGAGTGTCTTTATTTTCTGGTGATAATGGTGGATGCCTAAGGTACCCAGGATCTGCCGGATATTGTTTTAGTATTACCACGCGTTGGCATTGCTCAGCTCGTCGGTTAAACGACCGATCTCCGTTTCATCCGCGTCCGGGTCGTCGATCAGCTCTTCGTAGCGACGGATCAATTGCTGCTGCACGTTGTCCATGCTGAAGATAAAGTCGCTGATGCTCTGCTCCCCGTCGAATTCAGGCTCCTGTTCCAGGTAGCCTGCACGCAGGTCCTTATTCTGTACTACTTTACCTTCCTGGGGCTGGATCTTGCCGGAAAGGATCTTCATCAGGGTCGCCTTCCCCGCACCGTTTACCCCCACAAGCGCCATCCTTTGTCCTGAATTTAATCCTAAATTCAGGTTCCTGAATAACCAATGATCGTGAAAGGAATGTCCTAACTGCTCCGCTGAAATGAGATTGCTCAATGTATATCTTTTTTGGAGTTCAAAAATAGCGTTTATATCCGTTCCAGGGCATTAATTAATTTTTTAATATAATTACATGTTTAAACATGTAATTTATCTTTACCTTTGTATCACAAACAAAAGAAAGGTTCAATATGAAAACCATTATGCATCAGGCAGCCGGGAGAGGCGGGGCTAATTTCGGCTGGTTAAACTCTAAACATTCCTTCAGTTTCGGTCATTATTACGACCCGGAAAAGATAGGTTTCGGGTTGTTACGGGTTTTAAACGATGACCAGGTTCAGCCGGGCATGGGCTTCGGCGAGCATCCCCACGATAATATGGAGATTGTCAGCATACCTTTAAGGGGTGCGCTGGAGCATAAGGATAGTACAGGTACGAACGAGGTGATCCGCAGGGGAGAGGTACAGATCATGTCGGCAGGCACGGGCTTGCGTCACTCAGAATATAATCATTCGAAAACGGAGGCGGTAGAATTCCTGCAGATCTGGGTGATGCCTAAGGAGCGGAATATCCAGCCTCGTTACGAACAGAAAATGTTTGAGGTGGCCGACAGGGAAAATAAATTCCAGACCGTGGTGAGCGCGGATCGGGGAGATGCCGGGGTATGGATCAACCAGGATGCCTGGTTCTCCTTAGCGAATATGCAGGCAGGTACTACCCTGGAGTATCACGCGAAGAAAAAGGGAAACGGAGCCTATGTATTTGTGCTGGAGGGCTCATTGGAAATAGCCGGGCAAAAGTTGGGAAGAAGGGATGCCATCGGGATCTCTGAATATGAGCAGGTAAGCATGACGGCTTCGGAAGGCGCGGAAGTGCTGGTGATCGATGTCCCGATGAATTAATGAGTTCAGTTTCAAACAAAAAAGTCCCGTTATACAACGGGACTTTTTTGTTTACGCGGTAACACCGGCCGACTCAGGCTGGTAAACGATCTCTTCGATCTGGAAACGGGCCGTACCCGAAGGGATCTTCCATTCGATGGTATCGCCGGCCTTATAGCCCAGCAGCGCGGTACCCACCGGCGCCAGTACCGAGATCTTATGACTTTTGATATCGGCATCCGACGGGTAGACCAGTGTCAGGGTCATTTCTTTTCCTGTATTCAGATCTTTAAGCAACACGGTGGAGTTCATGGTGACCACATCTGCCGGGATCTTGGCGGGCGCTACTTTTTTTGCCCGCTTGAGCTCTTCGCCCAGCTTTGCCAGCAATTCCGGGCTTACATTCTTGTTCTGGCGTTCGGCCTGGATCACATCGATCAAACGTTTGTAATCAGGCTCTGTAATGAATATGTTGTTCATGGTATTTAATTTTTAATGAACTGATCAAGGTTAATAGGATTTTCCTGTGAAAAATAGAGCTCGTTAAAGCTCTGTGTTCTTCCCGGGCCGGTCCTTCTGAAAATTTTATCCGGGGTAATATCCTTCAAGGTTTTGAACCCACAGGCTTCCATCACCTCTACGGTAGATTTCAGCGTGTTCCTGTGGAAATTCGCAACACGTTGCTTTTTATCGGTAGGGTCTACCGCCTGGTACAGGTTCTTTTCCTGGGTGGCAATACCTACCGGGCATTTGCCCGAATCGCACTGCAATGCCTGGATGCACCCGAGCGCGAACATCATTCCGCGCGCGCTGTAGCATACGTCGGCGCCAAGTGCAATGGCTTTGATAATGTCGACCCCGGTAATGATCTTACCTGCAGCGATGATTTTTACTTCTTCCCTGATCTTGTATCTCTGCAGGGTGTTATGAGCAAAGGTCAGCGCGTCGTACAACGGCATTCCCAGGCTGTCGGAGAATTCCAGCGGAGCTGCTCCCGTACCGCCTTCTGCACCGTCGATACAGATAAAGTCAGGGAAGATATTGTTCTTGTGCATCTCGAAGCACAGCTCGGAGAACTCTTCTTTATTACCGATACAAAGCTTAATGCCGACAGGCTTTCCGCCCGACAGCATACGAAGGCGCCTGATGAACAGGAGCATGCTGAAATGATCGTAGAACGCGGTGTGCCCCGGAGGGGAAGCCACGGTGGTATGCGGAGCTACCCGGCGGATTGCAGCGATTTCCGGCGTGTTCTTCGCGGCCGGGAGTATACCTCCATGCCCGGGCTTTGCACCCTGCGATAATTTGATTTCGATCATCTTTACCTGCGGACGGGTCGCGTTTTCGATGAAAGACTGCTCCTCGAAAAAGCCATCCTTATCCCGGCAGCCGAAATAGCCGGTACCCACCTGCCAGATCAGGTCGCCGCCTTCTTCCAGGTGATAGGGGCTGATCCCCCCTTCGCCGTTGTTGTGCGCGAAATGGCCGATGGCCGCACCTGCATTCAGGGAGCGCACGGCTGTTTTGCTCAGGGAACCATAGCTCATGGCCGAGATATTAAGCAGGCTCGACTCGTATGGCTGGCGGCATTCTGTCCCGCCGATAGGCACACGCAGGTCGTGCCCCGTGATCTTCACCGGGAACATCGTATGCGCGATCCATTCATAGCCGATCTCCTGGCTGTTCATCTGCATGCCGAATGCAACGGTCTGCTTTACGTTCTTGGCGCGCTGGTATACAAGACTTCTCTGGCGGCGGTTAAAAGGTCGCCCATCCAGGTCCGACTCAAAAAAATATTGTCTTAGTTCCGGCCTGAAACTTTCGAAAAAGTAACGCAGGTATCCGAGAACCGGGTAGTTGCGAAGGATGGAGTGCCTTTTCTGGGTCACGTTGTAAATGCCCAGGATATGAAAAGGAACCAGTAACAGCAGGAGCCACAGGAAACCCGTGCTCTGCATGGATAATAAAAAGATAACTGCGTATAATGCCACAAAAACAAAGGTGAGCTTATAGCCCACACTCATTGATTTGCTCATGGTGATAATGGTTAGTGAAAAAAATATTTCTGAATAAAAAAATACACTCACCCGGCTTCTCAAAAGCGGGATCAGCATATTCACCCGGAATTATGCATGTGATAATGCAATAACGCCGGGTTTAATTATTAAAGGCCTTGGGAGTTGTATAGAAGATGGGTGTGGTGATCTCCGGGTTCAGGCATACAGGCATAGCGTGCCCCTTACACTCCCGGTATGGGGTGTATGTACGGGCCTGGTGATATGTGCGATGCGCAGCCATTATTTGATGCCACAAATGTATGTATTATATTAATGGAAAAGAAATTCCATGTATATGCTGAACGATTGTTATTCAGTGATATAGCCTGTTTTTGTTAGTATTTAATTTTGCCGAAAACACCGAGGGGCAGCTTAACGCCCTGGGTGGCCTGCAAATACAGTTCTCCTGTTTCGATCTCAGGGCTTCCCTTAAAAGATGTTTTGATCAGGTTTTCGACAATAACTGATGAGAAGCCCAGGGAATAGGTGTTCAGGATCAGGAAGAAATTCTTGTCGTCGGCCAGCGCGGCTACGTCTTTCATGATCTCATTGATGTTGTCTTCGAGCTTCCATTTCTCGCCGTTAGGCCCGTGTCCGTATGCTGGTGGGTCAAGGATGATCCCGTTATATTTTTTTCCTCTCTTTACTTCTCTCTTTACAAATTTCAAGGCGTCTTCTACCACCCAGCGGATATCCTTTAAGCCGGATAATTCCTGGTTCTCGTTGGCCCAGCTCACCACCTGCTTGATCGAATCCACATGGGTAATGTCGGCGCCTGCCGAACGCGCAGCCAGCGAAGCTCCCCCTGTATATGCAAACAGGTTCAGCACCTTAGGCCGCTCTATGTTCATTCCTTTTACAGCCTTGCCGATATAATCCCAGTTCACCGCCTGTTCGGGAAAGATTCCTACATGCTTAAAAGACGTAAGGCCAAGCCGGAAACGGATCGAGATGTTTTCCGTTTCGTAAGCGATATTCCAGCGCTCAGGCATAGCGCTTTTTTTGATCCATTCGCCTGATGAGCTGCTTTTCGGTTTGAAACGCGCATGACTCAGTTTCTCCCATTCCTGATCGGAAAGCGTCTTATCCCAGACAGCCTGCGGCTCCGGGCGGATCAGGATGTATTTCCCGAAGCGCTCCAGCTTTTCAAATTGTCCGCAGTCAATCAGCTCGTAATCTTTCCAGTGTAATGGAGAAAGTAATTGGATCATATGGTTTGTCTGTCTGTTTTTATTTATGAGAGAAGGAGGCTTACCGGTTCGCTTCGCGGCTGAACTTGCTGGCGAATACGAATTCGTTCACTTCCCTGTTGTCGGTGAGGCGGATCTCTTTGTTCGAGCCTTCCCACCATTTTTCGCCCTTGTGAAGAAAGATGATATGCTCACCGATCTCCATCACCGAGTTCATGTCGTGTGTGTTCACCACCGTGGTAATACCGTATTCTTCTGTGATCTCGCGGATCAGGTTGTCGATCACGATGGATGTTTTCGGGTCGAGGCCGGAGTTCGGCTCATCGCAGAAAAGGTATTCGGGCTGCATGGCAATAGCGCGGGCAATGCCTACGCGTTTCTTCATCCCTCCCGACAGCTCCGCGGGCGCGAGCTTATTTACATTTTCGAGGTTCACCCGTTTCAGGCAGAAGTTCACCCGGTCTTTCTTTTCGGAAAGCGACATGTCGCTGAACATGTTCAGCGGGAACATGATGTTCTGCTCTACGGTCATCGAATCGTACAGCGCGGAGTTCTGGAACAGCATGCCGATCTCTTTACGAACAGGAATCCGTTCCTTGAAGCTCAGCTGGCTGAAGTTCCGCCCGTCGTACAGGATCTCTCCGCTGTCGACCTCGTGCAGGCCGACCATGCATTTGATCAGCGTGGTCTTACCGGAACCGCTTCCACCGATGATGAGGTTGGTAACGCCCGGCTTGAATACCGCGGAAATGTCTTTCAGCACCTGCTTATTGTCGAATGACTTATATAGATTCTTGACTTCGATCATCAGAGTAAAAGTTGAGCAACAATATAATCCGCGCATAAGATCAGGATACAGCTGTATACAACCGCCTTGGTGCTGGATTTTCCTACTTCCAGCGCGCCGCCTGAAGTGTAAAAGCCCTGGTACGCGGAAACCGTAGTCATGATAAACGCAAAGAGCGCGGTCTTGATCAGCGCTACGGTAACGATAAAGGGATTCCAGTCGCGAAGCAATCCGGCCACGTATTCAGATGGGGACAAAGCTCCGGAAAGCGACCCGGCCACATAGCCCCCGAGTATGCTCAGGAACATGGAGATGATGATGAGTAAGGGGATCATGGTAAGTGCCGCGATCAGCTTGGGAAGAATAAGGAACCCGGAAGAATTCACACCCATAATTTCCAAGGCGTCGATCTGCTCGGTCACCCGCATGGTACCTATCTGCGAAGAGATGCTGGAGCCTACACGCCCTGCCAGTACCAGCATGGTAATGGTGGGGCTTAATTCAAGGATCGTGGAGTCGCGGGTGATCATCCCGATCACTTCGAGGGGGATGATGGCACTGACCAGCTGGAACGCGGTCTGAACCGTCGTTACCGCACCCAGGAACACGGAAATAATACATACAATGCCTAATGAGCCGATACCGATCGTATCCATCTCACGAACGATCTCTCTCCAATAAACACGGTAGTTTTCCGGCTTGGAAAATACGCTCTTGAGCAACAGTACATAACGGCCTAAATGAAAGAAAAACATACGTGCCAAAAGTAGTTAATTTCAGCGATGTACCAATATTTTATCGCTTTATCTTCTGACAGAGAGCGCTTAAATGTTATTTTTACGGCTTAATGCCGATAAACATGAATGCAGTTATTACGGGAGCGACAAAGGGTATGGGATTGGCCATTGCCCGTACACTGGCGGCCGCGGGCTACGATCTGGTGATCTGCGCCCGCGACGCCCGGGAGCTTGAGGCCTTGTCGCTCGACCTGAACCAGGCCTTCGGAACAGAAGTGTACTGGATGAAAGCCGACCTCTCCCTGAAGGAAGAGGTTATGGCCTTTGCTGCGTTTGTGCTGGAGCATTTCCCGGCCCCTGACGTGTTGATCCATAATGCCGGGCTGTACGTTCCGCTTTCTTTATTGCAGGAAGAAGAGGGTGATATGGAGAAGCAGCTCCAGACGAACCTGTACGTTCCTTATTACCTGACCCGCGCCCTGGCGTCTGGCATGCAGGAAAAGGGGAACGGACATATCTTTACTATTTGCTCTACAGCCAGCAAAGAACCCGTACCGGGCGCTGGTTCGTATACCATGAGCAAGTTCGCGCTTTATGGGTTTACCTGCTGCCTGCGCGAAGAGCTGAAGGGCACGGGCATCAAGGTGACCGCGGTGCTGCCGGGGGCTACCCTTACCGATTCCTGGAAGGGTACCGCTATTCCGAAGGAATATTTCCTGGACCCGATGGATATCGCGGGCGCGATCCTGCATACCCTGCAATTGCCTCCATCGGCCAATACCGACGAGATCCTGATGCGGCCCGCCCTGGGGCACTTGTAGTTTATCTGCCTGTACATGCAACTCACCGACCGGAATCAGCGTCTTAACGTTAGCCGTTTCCTTTCGAAGGATATTTATTAATATATTTAGCTAACCAACTAAATCATCATGAACAAAAAACTTTACAGGGATTCCTCCCGCGCTACGCTGGGCGGTGTTTGCGCAGGTCTGTCTGACTATTTCGCGGTAGACCTTACCCTGATCCGTGCGCTGTTTGCCATCGCATTTATTATAGGAGGCTCCGGGTTCCTGCTCTACGTAATCTTATGGATCGTGGTACCCGATAAGAACAAGCTGGACCGGGCCATGGACGAAACTGATTACAAAGTGTATCCCGATGCGGGCGAAACTAAAAAGAGCGGCCGCGACCGTAACAATGTGATCGGCGGACTGGTGCTCATTACCTTAGGTATGATTTTCCTGGCAGATGAGTTTGCTCCCTGGTTCGAGTTCGATAAGTTCTGGCCCCTGATCCTCGTCGCGATCGGTGTCGGACTGATCTGGAACAATTTAGCTAACGGTCGTAAGAACGATCAGAATTCCACTCCAAACGCTTAGTTATGAACAACAGAAATCTTTCATGGGGAATGCTCTTCATCGTTTTCGGAGCAGCCCTGATCCTGCACAACCTCGACTATCTTGATTTTCACT
>CALNCF010000026.1 GCA_937875035.1 uncultured Sphingobacteriaceae bacterium
CGAGTATACACCCTTAATATCGATACGGCCGATGGCTGCGCCGTTAATACCACTCTTGTCGCAGATGAATCTCAGCAGGTCACCGCGAGAGAATTCATCCACAGAACCTAAGTTGATAAACAGACGCGTATGGTTCCCGCTCTTTCCTTCTCTCATGCTGTTACGGTCAGAACGCTCATCACCTTTGATATTCAGATCAGGAGCATTCTTGTAATAGGTCAGGAAACGGTTGAACTCAAGCGAAGCGAAGCGTTTGATCACTTCTTCCTTGCTCAGGTCAGCAAACTCATCGTAGATACGTTGCAGGTACTGCTCGATCTGCGCTTCGTTCACTTCCACATTGTGCACGCGGTGCACAAGTGAGAATAATTGTTTTTCGCATACATCGAACCCACCCGGAATTTCGGCAGCGGTAAACTTCTTCCCGATCACTTTCTCGATCTGGCGGATCTTACCGATTTCTTTTGAGTTGATGATGGCGATCGACACACCGGTCTTTCCGGCTCTCGCCGTACGACCGCTACGGTGCGTATAGTTCTCGATCTCATCGGGCAGTGAATAGTTAATCACGTGCGTTACGTTATCTACGTCGATACCACGCGCAGCCACGTCGGTCGCTACGAGGATCTGTAAAGAACGGTCACGGAAACGCTTCATCACCTTGTCGCGCTGCTGCTGCGAAAGGTCGCCATGCAATGCATCCGCATTGTAGCCATCTCTCATCAGCCCTTCGGCGATCTCCTGTGTTTCGATCTTTGTTCTCGAGAAAATAATCCCGAAGATGTCTGTGTTATAATCTACCAGGCGCTTTAACGCGGCATACTTGTCGCGCGGACGAACCACGTAGTATTCGTGCTCGATGTTCGCATTACCGGTGTTCTTGGAACCGATCGTTAATTCGAACGGATCTTCCATGTAATTCTTCGCGATACGGCGTACCTCGGCAGGCATGGTTGCAGAAAACAGCCATGTAAATTTCTCATCCGGTGTGGTAGATAAGATACTGTTGATGTCCTCCTGGAATCCCATGTTCAGCATTTCATCCGCTTCATCCAGTACTACATAACCAACTTCAGCAAAGCTTACCGCTTTCCTGTTCAGCACGTCGAGCATACGACCCGGAGTTGCCACAACAATGTGCGCTCCGCGTTTAATGTCTTTAAGCTGGTTGATAATGCTGGCGCCCCCGTATACGGCAACTACGTTAAGGCCGTCAAGATACTTACCAAAGTTTTGTAAGTCTTTCGTGATCTGCAGGCAGAGTTCACGAGTGGGGCAAAGGATCAGTGCCTGTGGATTTTTCAGTCGAAGGTCGATCATTTCGAGCAGGGGCAAGCCAAATGCGGCTGTCTTACCTGTTCCCGTCTGGGCCAGCCCTACAAAATCGCGATCACCTTTCAATAAAACCGGAACAGCCTGTTCCTGAATAGGGGTTGGGGAAACGAAACCTAATTCGCTTACCGCTTTAACGATCTTTGGACTGACACCCAATTGTTCAAATGGGTTGATTGTCATATAAATATATAAAATAAAATAAGCCTTGACCTTCTGTCAAAGCCGGGGCAAAGGTATGATTATTAATCGGGAAACGGAAATAGAATCAGGAAACGGAAACAAAGACGGGCCGGGGGGAATACCCGGCCCGTAAAAATGGGTTTAAATGCCTGCAAAGGCCTTTTAGTTCCTGAAATCCAGCGTAAGCTTAAAGCGGGTAATACGACCGTTACCGGCATCACATACATACAACACCTTATTGTGGTAGGCTACCGCCATCGGCTTGTTAAACTGCTTAGGACCGGCCCCGGTACCTCCAAAAGACACTTTAA
The DNA here is from genome assembly GCA_937875035.1 of uncultured Sphingobacteriaceae bacterium. Classification (GTDB taxonomy): domain Bacteria; phylum Bacteroidota; class Bacteroidia; order Sphingobacteriales; family Sphingobacteriaceae; genus CALNCF01. The sequence continues at coordinate 1,827 of CALNCF010000026.1, forward strand.
TGTTCTTGGTAGAGGAATTCCCGGCAGGTGGCTGTACACCCTCCAGGCCCGTCAGTGTAAACAGGTATACCGAATCTTTCTGGGCATCGGTCACGAAGATATAATTGGTTCCATCGCCGGCAATGGTGGCTCCCATCGGCCTGCTGAAGCGGTTCGGCGTATAAATGAAGCCCTCCGCTTTCGAGGTATCAGAGCCCGCCAGAGAGGTATTGAGGTAATAGCTGGAACCGAACTCGCTCGTTTCAAACGTAATATACTGAGCGCGGATAGCCGTTTGAGGAGATAAGGAAGTAAAAATGAAATCCCCTCCTCTTTTCACGTTCGGCGACTGAGGCGGTTTTGACAATGTGGTGATCGCGAACGGACCATGGAAGTAATCGCTGATCAGACCCGATTCGGTGGTGACGCTTACCGTCGTAATGAATTTATCGCTCTGGTTAAACACCAGCACATCGTCGAAAGGAATACCGGAAGAGCTTCCTGAGCGGGTAATGTAATAGGAATTATCCGCCATAATGCTCACACGGTTCAGATGTACGCTGCTGTCGGAAGATGTAAAGGCAGTAGTGTAATAAAAGGGATGTGTGATCACTTTCTTGATCACAGCGTTCTGAATGCCATAACCTCCTCCGCCCTGTAAGCTCAGGCGATAGATCGCATCCAGCTTGTACATGTTCCCAGAGATAACCGTATCGCGGGTACCGATAGCAATGATCTCCATGCTGCGGTTCTGCGCAATGGCCTTTACGCCCGGCACGGTAAATGAGCCCAGCTTCTTTCCCGACTGGTCGAAGCAGACGATCCGGTTCGCACCCTGATCGGCCACATACAGCAATTCGTCGAAACCGATCATCAGGTCGGTAGGATAAACCAGCTCTTTAATAGCAGGCTGGATCGGCACAAAGGCGATCACCTCCATGTCGTACACAGGCACATCGATAAAGCTGAGATCTGTTTTATCGCCTAAGGGTTTCTCGCAGGCTCCCAGTAATAAAGCAAGCGACACGCTGAATATGGCTATGAATATCTTTTTCATCTGTATTATCTCGATTCCTTATTAATAGAAAATTGCAGACCGATCTGCTGCGCAAAGCCCAGGTAAGGGTGAGGATCTGCGGCATAATCAATCATCAGCGGATGTCGTCCGATCCGTGTGCGGACACCTGCACCGAATGTAGGCGTACGCTGGTCTTTCACACCGATCTTATATCCCGCGCGCACGAACAGCAATTGCTGGAAGTCAAACTCCGCACCGATACGAATGTTCTCCGAATTGTCGTTCGGGTGATGCAG